>JBKJXQ010000425.1:0-4726 GCA_046716235.1 Chitinophagaceae bacterium | reverse complement strand
TGGGTATTATTGGTGCTGCTGGTACAGTTTGTACTTTTCAATATCAGTGCTGCATTATATGCGTATAAGCTCAGCCATTTTTATGACGACCCCTCTATTCGCAATGAAAGTCCCGGAGAAAATATTTTTACTAAAACCTGGCGACTTTTCAGCGGCCCCCGGTTACCAAAATCAATTGTTACCCAATTTCCCAACTTCGCTTATGATACGGTGAATTTTAAAACAGAGAAGGAAATTTTTATTGAAGCCTGGTATGGAAAAACCGACTCAATATCTAAGGGAACTGTTATATTATTTCATGGACTTACCATTAGTAAAGATAAAGTGTTGGCAGAAGCAGATGAGTTTCGCTATCTGGGTTATAATGTCTTGCTCGTTGATTTCAGGGCACATGGCAACAGCGGCGGCAATACCACTACGATAGGAGTAAGGGAGACAGAGGAAGTGAAATTAGCTTACGATTATGTGTCGCATCTTGGCGAAAAGAAAATAGTGCTTTGGGGAAGTTCAATGGGTGCTGTAACAATTGCGAAAACCATTGCTGATTATAATATCAAACCTGCGGGAGTGATTTTAGAAATGCCTTTTGCCTCACTGCAAACACATTTAAGGGCAAGAGCAAGAATGATAGGTTTCGGCGGATTTCCTGAAATTCCTTTTGGATTTTTTGTTACCAGTTGGATGGGTATTGAAACAGGGTTTAACGGATTTAAGCATCAGACAGCTAAGTACGCAGAAAAAATAACCTGCCCTGTATTGATGGAATGGGGGGCACTTGATCCTTATGTACTAAAAGATGAAACAGATAGAGTGTTTAGGGCTATATCTTATCCCCATAAAAAATTAGTTATTTATGATCATGCCAGCCATGAATCGTTTGTGCAAAATGATCCTTTAAAATGGCGTATTGAAACAGGGCGGTTTCTTTCAGATGCAGTAAAATAATTTTATTTACGGATAGTTACTTTTGTTCCTGTTCCGGTAAAGCTAAAAATTTCTTTTACATCTTCATTTTTCATAGAGATGCAACCTAAGGTCCAGTTTTTATACCGGTCAACTATAAAATCCTCATGTGGCCAGGTGCCATGTATACCAATACCACCACCGATACTGGCTTTGGCAGGAATTTCTCCTCTTTGTTTTCGAAGGTTAAATTTTTCCCGATCTGCTGCTGTAGGATAATCGATACCCATATACCGGCACCATTTTTCATGCACTCTTTTATTGGCTATACGAAAACTTCCCTCCGGTGTATTTTTATCCCCTTCCATTTTTTTATCAGCCAGGCTATTATTTCCAAATACTACCGGGTAAGTAGCATACCAGCCTTTTTCGTCGTATACACTCAATTCATAATCTGACTTATCAATTATAATGGAAATTGAACCGATAGGCCCTACTGCTGAACTAAACCGTTTATTTGACTTCACATAGTGAGTGGTGCTGACATTTGGAGCCAGCAAACTACTTCCCAAAACAAGCGAGGTAAATAAAACGATATTTTTCATCAGGTAAGTTTGTTTTCAGTACGGCCAGTCAAAATTGCTTTAAGTGGGAAACATATTTCATGACTATACTAAGAGATCGTCCATAAGTTCAAACGTAATGCCATATTTGTTTATTTCACAGTGTGGATATCATTTAACTTGCTTTTTAGAAAAGATACTGTGTACAACTACAGCTACGCATAGGAAAAGGCGAAGTATTAGTTCTGTGAAGAATGTATTTAGCTATTGGTTCTATTAATTTGTGTCAATTATGTTAATTTGATATCTGTATTTATCTGTTGCACAAAAAAATCCCACAAAGGCAAAATGTCTTTGTGGGATGCAACTCAATTTAATTATTACCAGTTGCTAAACCGGAAGCCAAAATTATATGGTTTCATATCAAGGCCTTCCTTCCACATATTTTTCATGGCATAGCTTCCATAAAGGCGAACTGGGCCCAGAGAAATTTCTCCTACATAAGAAAGCTTAAAACTTTCAAGGTCAAAATCATTTTTCACTTTATTGACATCATCACTCTGTTTGGTTTTAAACCTGGTCGAATACATATAACCAGCACTGATGCCACCGCTGACTCCGAAGCCATTCTTACGACGGGGAGTTAAATTAATATTAAGCATGATGGGTACGGTAAGGTAGTCGGCGGCTAATTTTACCTTATTGAAATCGGTAGCACCCTCTGAAATATAAGTTGGATTTTTAGCAAACACCAGTTTTGTATTTTCAAAACTATAGTTATTTAACTCAAGCCCCATACCATACTTAAGGTTTACGACATGCTTTACTATATTTAGTTTTTGCATAAAGAACCAGATATTGACGTTTCTTGATTTCCCCGTTTTTAATTTAAGGTCATCTTCATTAATGCCGGGAGCTACAAATCCGCTTAAAGCTGCACTTACATAATTCGATTCATCGTTGTAGTTAGAAAAACCAATATCAAATATCCACCAGTTCGTACTCAGGTTAGCAGGTTTATCATTGTTGCGGGTACGCATTTTATATTCTTTATTCTGTGTCTCTTCTTTACTGCCGGCTTTGCGTATGATTACCATGCCACCGATGCGAATGGTATCACCTTCAGGGGCTGGATTTTGTTTGCCTGTAGTATCTGTTTGGGCAAGGCTGGTAACTATAGTACATAAAGCAATGCATAGGGTAAATATCCTTTTCATAATGTTTCGTTTAAATAGTTTTTTAATTTTTGTCACCCTGAGTTTATCGAAGCCTGCCCGACATTGTCATTCAGGCGGGGGTTATTTTAATCTGATTGCCAGCCCACCTACTAATAATTTTTCATCATTATCTGTGGGGTCAATATTGGTTCTTTTTTCAAAGGTCCGAGTTACTTTCCGGAAGAAGCCACGGAACTTGCTTTTTTTACCACTGGACTGGTTTAAATCTGCATCCTCCGTATTACTGATTAACGATGCAGTTCTTATGTCTGACGATTGAGCGTCTTTTGTTGTTACATCAGATTTTGTTAATGAGGACTTATCCTTATTTATTTCTTTTGAACCATCAATTTTGGCAATAGTTTTACCCGGCACATCATTAATAATAGTACGATTCTGCAATGGCTGCGGAAGATTATTAGTCGGCTTATTATTATTAGTTTCTGCAAGTACTTCTTCATTTTTCTTTATTGGAACCGGTATATTATTATTCATTTTTATAACGGGTATAGTATTCTTCTTCTTAGTAATTGATATATTATTATCAACCGGTCTTATAGCATCTTCCACAGTATTAGCAATTACTGGTGTTGGTACTTGCTTATTTTCTTCTTTCCCTTGCTGGGTACTGATGTTTTGATTAGTAGTAACTTGATTTTCTTTATTTGTATTTTCTCCATTACCAGGAGCTTTAGCTATTTCAACCTTACCGCCACTACCTTTTTTATTGAATATAATAACGGAAGTAAGACTAACTGCCACTATCAATACTGCGGCTGCCACTCTCCACCAAAGTATCGGGATACGGCGAACTTTCTCTTCTCTTCTATACAGCACTTCTTTACTGGCAAAAACAATTGTTTCAGCTTGTAATTTAGTTTTTAGTAAGATATCAGCTTCTTTTTTCATCGATGGATTTGCAGTTATAAACTGCTCCACTTTTTTTCGCTGATCTGCAGTCAGTTCATTATCTATATATAGCAGCAGCCATTCTTCGTAAGTAGAAAGTGTTATTGGAGATTCACCCCCTGCTTTCATCAGTTCTTCTTTGCCTTTAAACACTATATTACTATCAGGTACCAGTTTATATTGTTGTAATATTTCCAGTTCTTCTTGCAGGTCAGGATGGGTTTGAACAAACGTCTCCACCATGCGGCGTTCATCGCTGCTAAGTTCATTATCCATATACAGGATAAAATACTCTTCGTAATTATGGCGGGCTATATTCATTTTATCGGTTGTCTGTTATCAGATGTCCGTTGTCGGTTGATTGCTGGCAGCGCACAACTCACACCCGGCAACTGATACTAAATTACATTTTCCATTTTTACCAAATATTCTTTCAATTGCACCCTTGCCCTGTGCAGATACACTTTTACCTGGCTGGGATTAAGGTTCATAATCTGACCTATTTCTTCATAACTGTATCCTTCATAATCTTTCAATAACACCAGCGATCGTTGTGTTTCACTTAACCGGCTCAATGCCTCGTCTAATACTTTTTTTAAATCATTCACCGGTCTGTCCTGCACTTTCATTTCGTCACTAAATTCTTCTCTTAACTGTATTCTTTTCACTTTCCTGATATGGTCTATCATCTGGTGGTAGGCTACTGTAAACAGGTATGACTTACATTTCCGGGCATCCACATCATCTTTATTACGCCACATTTTTTCAAAAGCTGTTTGCACTACATCCCTTGCATCTTCTTCATGGCGAAGATTTTTCAGGATAAACCGGTACACATTATCTGCATACGTAGTTACACATTCATTGTATTCTCGTTCAGTCATAAACAGCAGTACAAAAGTAATTAATAAGGCTGGTTTTGGTAAGTAATACGGTCAACCTTGTATTTAGTTACAGAAAAAGAGAGATTTTTTTGTAGTGTATTGACTGATATCAAACACTTTAATCTCCATTAGCGGATGGGGGCAATAGCAGTAACAGAAATAAATTGGCGGGAAAGGGTTTCTATAATCATCTCACCGGAGCTGTTGGTCTTATTATCAGGCTGGCATTCTTTCAGGGTTTGTTTGCAGC
>JBKJXQ010000424.1:0-15302 GCA_046716235.1 Chitinophagaceae bacterium | reverse complement strand
CGTTAATGCAGTACTGGCACTTTCTTTCATTACATTGCCGAGGTTGCCGGTTAATTTTAAATCTCCTTTGCCATCACTCAGGCTGGTTTCTATAAAAAGAATTTCGCCGCCTACATAGGTCCAGGCCAACCCGATAGCAACACCAGCCATATTTGCCGTTTTATAAATATCATTACTGTATTTAGGCTTACCAATAATTTTTTCTATATCGTCTGCTGTTAGTGTGGATTTTAATTTTCCTTTCATCACTAATTGCCTTGCCTGGTACCGCATGATGGAGGCTAATTGCCGATCCAGTTCTCGTACACCACTTTCCCTTGTGTAATCCTGTATAATTTTTTCCAATACTTTATCGCTAATCTTAAAATTACTGTTCTTCAAACCATGCAAGTCTTTTTGCTTGGGGAATAAATGACGTTTGGCTATCTCTGTTTTCTCTTCTACCGCATAACCGCTGAGGTCAATTATTTCTAACCGGTCCCGCAATGCCGGTTGTATATTCTGAAGATTGTTTGCCGTTGCAATAAACAATACTTTACTTAAATCATACTCCATCTCCAGGTAGTTATCATAGAAGGAATGGTTCTGTTCGGGGTCCAATACTTCCAGCAAAGCACTACTTGGATCACCACGGTGGTCATTACCTACTTTATCAATTTCATCTAATATTAATACAGGGTTTGAGGATTTTATTTTACGGATAGATTGTAAAATCCTTCCAGGCATAGCGCCGATATATGTTTTACGATGTCCCCTTATTTCGCTTTCATCATGCAGGCCACCCAGACTTAACCGAACATATTTTCTGCCAATAGCGTTGGCAATACTGCGTCCAAGTGAGGTTTTACCAATGCCGGGAGGCCCAACGAAACAAAGTATCGGACTTTTCATATCCCCTTTTAGTTTCAACACGGCCAGGTATTCCAGTATTCTTTCTTTGATTTTTTGCATGCCATAATGATCAATATCCAATGTCTTCTTTGCTTTTTTTAAATCATAATGGTCTTCAGTATATTCTTCCCAGGGCAGATCAAGCATGAGGTCAAGGTGATTGTACACCACCGAGTAGTCCGGTGTACTGGGGTGCATCCTTTCTAATTTTTCTGCCCCTTTTTTAAATAATTCTTTTGCAGCAACAGGCCATTTCTTTTCTTCCGCCTTTTTTTGCATTTCTTTTATTTCCTGAGCATTTGAATCACCACCCAATTCATCTTTAATACTTTTCATTTGTTGCTGCAGAAAATATTCCCGCTGCTGTTTATCCAGTTCAGTTCTTGTTTTGGTGGTTACCTTATTTTTTAACTCTGCAAATTGTAATTCTTTTTGAAGCAGTTGCATCAACAGATCAGCCCGTTGGCGTATTTGGTTTAGCTCAAGCAGACGCTGCTTGTCCTTAATATCTGTATTAAGGTTGCTGGAAACAAAATGAATTAAAAAGGCAGGATTTTCAATATTACGTAATATTATAGAGGCCTCTGTAGGAATATTGGGCGATAGCTGTACTATATCGGCTGCCAAATCTTTAATATTGGCAATATATGCGTCAAAGTCTACATCCTTAGGCGACTCTTCTTCTTCCAATTTTTTTATCTTCGCTTTGAAATAGGGATCTTCTTCAATAATAGCTTCAATAAGGAAACGACTTTTTCCCTGGATAATAATAGTGGTGCCCCCATCAGGCATTTTAATAAGCTTTACAATTTTGGCAACCGTACCTACATTTTCTAAATCCTTTACAGCCGGATCCTCTACATTGCTGTCCTTTTGGGCTACAACCCCTATCAACTTGTCAGTTCGGTAAGCATCATTAACTGCCTTAATACTTTTATCACGGCCTACCGTAATAGGCAATACCACTCCGGGAAAAAGAACCGTATTTCGAAGGGGTAATAATGCTATTTCAGCAGGAATTTCAATCTCATTCTGATCATCCGGGTCATTTTCATTCAGGGGAATGATGGGCATAAAATCCATTTCATCTTCAGAACGAAGCAAAAACTTCTCAATATTTATATCCATAATCTTCTTTAGTCAATCTGTCACCTTCCTGCTTAATGCAGGTTGGAAGTGGTAAAAATATACAGGGAAATCAGTATTGCCAAGATTCATGCCTGTCAAATATAAACTGCCAAACTATGTATCTGAAATGGAACAATTTGCAAAAAAAAATCCCTTCTGGCAAAAGAAGGGATTTTAATCATTAAGATAAAAGAATTTATAAGGCTAATCCAACGGATACTTGAAAACCCTGGTTTTTCCATTTCCCTTCATCGGGTAAATCACTAATATTATTTAATCCTACTGCATATCTTCCATTAAGACGAATGGCACCTATTTTAATCTGCACACCGCCCAGCATAGATAGATCGCCATTTTTAAAAGCGTTTCCACCATTCTGTAATAACGTTTTATTCTGATCAATTAATATTCCAAATTGCGGGCCTGCCTGCAGAGACAGTAAGCTACCAATTAACTTATAGTTTAATAATACAGGGATCGATATATAATTGAGTTTGATATTCTGCTCTGAATTAAAAACATCCTTATAAATGTTTTTATAACTGCTATCCACCCTCGTGGCATACTGATTAAATAAAACTTCAGGCTGCAACACTAATTTATCAGTAAGTCTGATTTCAGCAAAACCACCAAGCTGGTAACCATACCTGAATTCATCTTTAAAAGATTTACCTTCTACCTTAGTTATATTGGCACCAACCTTAGCCCCAAAATGAAATTGTGCCATCATAGCTTGAGAGATCAGTAAAAAAGCTAAGAGAGTAAGAAATTTTGTTTTCATGATAGTTTGTTTTTGTATGTTAACGAAATTTCAAGTATAGTGCCAGTAACCTTTCTGGGTTGTTAAATTGCATTAACGACAAATAAGCAATTCTATAAACATAAAACCTGGTATTCTATTGTTGTTTAAATGTGAAGATTTTCTAAAATTAAAAACCTGCTTCCTGATTAAAATTAATAACTTATCAAAAAATAAAACCTGCATTAACCGAAAACACCGCACTTAAATTATTACTTGTTGCGGGAAAATAATAATCAAAAATAGTCTGGGGCTGAATAAAAAATTTACCCATTGAGTACTCAGTACGTAAATAAAAAGTAAGAGACAGTGGTTGAAATTTTATTTGATCGTCCAGATAAACATCTTCTGTACTGAATAATACATTACTACCGGTGCGTAACGTAGTGGCATAAGTAGTGGATGACTGATTAAATCCAAATTTCTGTGTACCGCTGGTAAAAGCCAGTTGCGGTGAAAACCGTATAAAATCTTTATGGGTAAAAATATCAAGCCAGTAAAAATCGTGACGAACAGAAGTAGTCAACGAAAAATCACTGACAGATTCTTTGGTATTGATATAGGTAAAACCTCTGCGCCTCAGACGCAAATCCTGAATTAATTCTTCCCGCTGCATGTAATCGGTACGACTACCCCAACCATAACTAAGAGACAATGTAGGCCGAACCCACCATTTACGATAAGTAAAGTAGGCGTACAATTCATTTTGAATAGGTGTGGTATAAAAAGGTAAGGAATCTTTTGTAAAAAAACGGGTATACGAAACACCCGTGGCCATGTTTCTATTTTTTAAATAATCAAACGAAGGGGTAATAGCAAACTGGTATAAATTCATATTCTTTTCATCATTGACAATATAACCGGTGGATGTAATACCTAACCCACTTTTATTGTAATAGCCAAGTGTTGGTGAGTAAGTAAGTTTTTTAAATGAAGAAATTAATGAACTGCTTTTCGATTCAAAATTAAAATACCCCTTACCGGTTGAAAGACTACCTAATAAATAACTTCTTGGTGTAAGTATTGAATCCATAAAGTCATCAAAGTCACGAAACAGCTCATCATAATCTATACTGGTATCAATCGTAGAAATATCTTTAGCAGGAACAATAACAGAATCAATAGTGCCGGCCTGCGCAAAAGCAGCAGCACCTGTCAGTAAAAAGAACAGTATTAAAGACCATTTCTTCATCATCGGGCAGTCAACTCCCATACTTCGACAAGCTTAGTACTAATTGGAGCGATTTTTTTGACTTACAGGTTAAATAAAAGTTTAATACACAACCGATTCAGCATGAAACGGAATGACTGCATAAATATTGGTATAATGAGTGAGAAAATGATTAAGAAAGCTCCAAAACCGTAATCTCAGGTAAAACACCAACCCTTCCGGGATAGCCAATAAATCCAAACCCTGTGTTTACATAGAGTTTCTGTGCTTCTTTTTCATATAAACCTGTCCATTCCTTGTAAACATATTGTACCGGACTCCACTTAAAACCCGGGATTTCCACTCCAAACTGCATACCATGGGTATGTCCGGCGAGCATCAGGTTGATGTCCGGGTAATCCTCCAGAACTTGTGCTTTCCAATGAGAAGGATCATGGCTCATAAGAATTTTAAAAGGATAAGCTTCTGCCCCAGTATAAGCTTTTTTCAAATCACCATATTTTGGAAACTGGGCTTTTGCACTCCAGTTCTCAACGCCCAACAGGGCAATTTTATCAGCGTTTTTTTCCAATACCACATGTTCATTCATCAGCAACTTCCAACCTAATTCAGTATGAACTTGTTTTATTTTTTCCAGGTTTTTCTTTTTTTCTTCCAGGCTATCCCATTGCATATAATCACCATAATCATGATTACCTAATGTGGAATAAATACCCAGCGGAGCCTGTAGCTTATTAAATACATCTATATAATCCTCCATTTCATCTGCCACATTATTCACCAGGTCGCCAGTAAAAAGAATCAGATCGGGCTTTTCGTTCATTATCTTTTGCACCCCTTTCATTACTGCCACCTTATCCGTAAAACTTCCGGAATGAATGTCCGAGATATGAACAATTTTCTATCCTTTAAAAGAAGCAGGCAGGTTAGCATAGCTAAGTTTATATTTTTTTACCTGGTAACGATATTTGTTTCGGAAGCCATATATCAGTGTGCCAAATAATCCACCTCCCACTATCATTCCAGCCCAACTAAGAAATACCGATCGTGTAATTGTTTCACCAGCCTGCAAATCTTCACCATCCGTTTTGGAAAAAAATAATTTCCCTGCCACCCATTGAATAACACGGCGAATATCATCAATCATAAAAAACAAAGAAGCTATTAATTTAGCAAAAAATAACCCCGCTATCATGGCGAATATGGTAGAACGGGCAAGCTTTGCCTGTTTTTCAAAATGTATATAAGGTAATATTATAAGCATAACGATGGCAAAAACAGATAGCACCCAATAGGTAGTGTGTATAATAATCCGGGTGCGGGCAGTAGATGAATGAGTAATAACTTTAAGTGCCTGGAAAAAGTAGATATCAAGAAGCCCCATAAAGCCTATCAATATCCACCAGAAAGATGTGTTACGCATAAAGAGTCATCAAAATTAGGAGAGTAAATAGTATCGGCATTGTTTTCCTGAACACTTATTTTTGCCAGAATGACCTGAAATGGGCAAAACTTAATTTTGTGTTCTTGGTTTCAGGAAGCAATTTTACTACATTCATACAATCACCATCAAGTAGTTTTCGGCAAAATGGCAAGAATTATCGGTGTAGCAAATCAAAAAGGAGGAGTTGGCAAAACAACTACTGCAATTAACCTGGCGGCAAGCTTTGCTGTGCTGGAGTATAAAACATTACTGGTAGATGGCGATCCACAGGCAAATAGTACCACCGGGCTGGGCTTTGATCTGCACAATATTACACAAAGCCTCTACGACTGTATGGTAAATCAGGCCAGGGCAAAAGATGTAATATTGAAAACGGAAGTTCCAAATCTTGACCTTATTCCTTCACATATTGATTTAGTGGGGGCTGAAATTGAAATGATCAATTATCCCAACCGGGAGATGGTTATGAAAAATTTATTGGATGCCATCCGGGATGAATATGATTTCATAGTAATAGACTGCTCACCTTCACTTGGATTGATAACAGTTAATGCCCTGACTGCCGCTGACTCGGTTGCAGTGCCTGTACAATGCGAATTTTTTGCATTGGAAGGTTTAGGAAAGTTATTAAATACCATTAAGATTGTTCAAAGCCGGTTGAATACAGCATTAGTTATAGAAGGTATATTAATGACGATGTATGACGGCCGTCTTCGTTTATGCAACCAGGTGGTAAGTGAAGTAAGACGGCATTTTGAAGATATGGTCTTCAATACTATTATTCATCGCAATGCAAAACTTGCCGAAGCTCCCAGCGCAGGTAAGCCAGTCATCTTATATGATGCAAGCAGTAAAGGCTCGATGAATTATCTTAATCTTGCCAAAGAAATTCTTCAAAAAAATGATATGACGAAGATAAAGAATGAAGAAAGAATTTTAGAACTTTAACCGTTTCATGTTTGAAGTTTACGGTTTATTTTTCTGAATGTTGCTGACCCTAAACTTTAGACTTAACAATTAAACATGACCACTCCCAAACAAAATAAAGAACTACTTGGTAAAGGAATTCGTTCCCTATTGCAGAATATTGATGCAGATCTGAAAACAACCACTGGCTCATTAAAAATAAATGTGGTTGAAAATGCTACAGGTATTAACCGCATCCCCATTAATGAAATAGAGCCTAATCCAAAACAACCCCGCCGTGATTTTGATGAAAAAGCACTGCTGGAGCTTGCAGACTCTATCAAATTGCACGACATTATTCAACCCATCACAGTTACCAGGTTAGTTTCGGGGAAATACCGGCTTATCTCTGGCGAAAGAAGATGGAAGGCTTCAAGACTAGCAGGCCTTACTGATATTCCGGCTTATATCCGGCAAGCCAATGATGCACAACTACTGGAACTGGCATTACTTGAAAATCTGCAACGGGAAGATTTAAATGCCATGGAAATCTCTCTTAGCTACAAACGGATGATGGAAGAGCTGGACTATACCCAGGAACAAGTGGCTGAAAGAATGGGAAAAGATAGAAGTACTGTTGCTAATTTTATTCGTTTATTAAAGTTGCCGCCAGATATTCAATTGGCCGTTCGCAATGGAGAGCTGAGCATGGGCCATGCAAGAGCATTAATCAATGTGGACACTATTGACAAGCAACTTTTCATTTATAAAGAAATTAAAGAAAAAGGTTTATCAGTGCGGCAAACAGAAGCGTTGGTTAGAAACTTATATAAACAAAATGGCATTGTTAAAAAATCTTCAAAAAGCCAGCTTCCTCCTTCATTTCAGCGAATAGAAGATAAATTAGCATCTCATTTCGGTACCCGTGTAAAATTGAAACACAGTCGCAATGGCAGCGGGCAAATATTTATTGAATATTATTCGCAGGAAGAATTAAACAAAATTTTAAAGCAAATGGATGCTCCTCTTGATTAATTCACATGAGCATGGTTTATTGAATATTGGTGGTTGAATATTAATTCGGAATGTGCAATATTCAATGTTCAATGTTCAACAAACAATTTCCAGGTTTTAGATTTCTAAACTGAACAGTATTTCTCTAAAGTGTGCAAAAGCAGATGAAGCAAATTTTTAATATTTTTCTCTCTACAAAAGCTGTATTTCTACTCTTACTTATTTTATGTTGTCAATTTTCATTTGCACAAAAGAGTTTAAACCCTTTAAATCCTGTTGATACCACACCGGTAATAACAAAAATTATTGCTGACAAGAAAATAATTGCTACTACAAAAGATACTACTTCAAAAAAACATAGCCCTAAGATTGCGGCTACCCGTTCTGCAATTTTTGCGGGACTTGGACAAATCTATAATAAGAAATACTGGAAACTTCCGATTGTGTATGGAGCATTAGGTGTTACCAGCTATATATTTATTGATAACCTGAAGACCTACAAAGAATACAGGTTTGCCTATGCTGCCCGCTATAAAGCAGCGCAGCCGCTACCACAAAGAGATTCTACTGATTATTTCAAGCTTGCTAATATTTATAAAATAATTCAACCAGAATCAATCCGTGCTGCAAGAAATAAATTCAGGCAGTACGTAGATTACTCGGTAATCTTCTTTATTATATTTTGGGGATTAAATGTAGTCGATGCTACAGTAGATGCACACTTACAATCATTTGATGTAAGTCCCAACCTTAGCCTGAGCATTAAACCAGGACATAGTCAATTGGCAGGCACCAATGGAATCAGTTTGGTGCTGAACATCGGAAAAAGATAAATCAGTACCAGTACGGGTAATGATAAGTGCCATTAATAGCTACATTTGATAAAATTTATACCTTATCATGCGCATTGCACTAATTGGTTATGGGAAAATGGGTAAAGCTATAGAAGAAGTAGCGTTATTAAGAGGACATGACATTGTTCTGAAAATTGACCAGCCAAATCTCCACGATTTTACCAGGGAGAATATAGCGAAAGCAGATGTTGCCATCGAATTCACCAGCCCACATACCGCTTTTGATAATATAAAATCTTGTATTGAATTTGGGGTTCCCGTAGTTTGTGGCTCTACCGGATGGACAGAGCAACTGGAAGAGATGAAAAAAAATTGTATAGATAAAAATGGTTCATTTATTTACTCCAGCAATTATAGTGTAGGTGTAAATATTTTTTTTGAAATAAATAAAAAACTGGCCGAACTGATGGCCTCTCATAAAGATTATAAAGTAATACTGGAAGAAACCCATCATACCCAAAAAAAAGATGCCCCCAGCGGAACGGCAATATCACTTGCAGAACAGGTACTGGAACGGGTAAAAAGAAAAAAGCAATGGGTAAATCAAATAAGTGATAACCCGGAAGAACTGGAAATTATAAGTAAGCGTATTGACCCTGCACACGGCACTCATTGCATAAAATATTCATCTGCTATTGATGATATTGAGATAATACATACAGCCCACAACAGAAAAGGTTTTGCCACGGGTGCTGTTTTGGCTGCTGAATTTTTAAAAGATAAGAAAGGATTCTTTACGATGAAAGATGTTTTGAATCTATAATCCTATAAAATGAGAAAGACTTATAAAGGAATAAGGTCAATATATATAACATACATAAAAAATATAGAAGAAGTACTTAGCCGGATTAATATAATAGTATGTATCGATTCCACTTTTTTATAGCCATTATTTTTTTATCTGTCGCTGCACAGGCACAAATAAATACAGACAGCCTGAAAGCAATCATTAATTCCAAAAGACCTTACCGGGAGCAAATCAGGGCCTCTATTAAACTTGTAGAAAGCTACCAGTTAAAAAACTTTGATTCCGCACTTATTGAAAGTAATAAAGCATTGCAACTGGCCCGGAAAAACACCGACTCTACCAGCGTAGCTCAATTAAAGCAACAAATTGGTGTCGCCAGTTATTTCGAAGGAAAGTATGATATTGCTGCTAAAAATTTTTACGAATCAATTTCCATACTTGAAAAAAATAAGGATAACAAAACCCTGGCTCCAGTTTATAATGATCTTGCCAAGCTATATCGTAAACCCTGGGATCTCGACAGAGCCCGGGAAAATTATAACAAGGCTGATGCTATTTTCCGGCAATTAAATGACACGACTGGAATAGCAATGATATTGAATGAATCGGGTGTAGTATTTGAATACCGGGAAGATTATATTGAAGCATTAAAACGCTATACAGCGTCTATGCATTTGGCAGAAGCAGCCGGTGATTCATTAAGTGTATCCTATTCTCTCAGCAATATTGCCGGTGTGTATGTAATAGAAAAAAAATATAACCTGGCTGAACAAAACTTGCTAAGGGCCTTAAACATCCGGCAAATTTTAAAAGACAGTTTTACTATTGCTCTCACCTATTCCGACCTGGGGGTAGCGATGAATGGCAAAGGCGATTATGCCAAAGCTATTGGCTACTTAACAATGAGTAATAAAATAGCTGAAGGATTAAAATATCCGGAATTGCAGTCAAATAATTATACAGAGCTATCAAGTGTGGCGCAAAAACAAGGTGATTATCAAAAAGCATTTGGCTATTTTCTGAAAAGATCTGCGTTGCGGGATAGTTTATATGCACTAGAAAAAGCAAAACAGATTGAAGAATTAAATACTAAATACGAAACAGCGAGGAAAGAACAACAAATATTACAACAGCAAAACCGTATCAGACTTCAAAACTTTTTATTTATTGGCATTGCCGGCCTTATCTTATTGATAGCCTTGTTAGTTCATTCACAATATAGAAGGTACAAACTTAAAAAAGAAAGTCAATTGCATACTGAGATAATGAATCAACAAAATATGGCTGTGAAAGCTGTACTGGAAGCGGAAGAAAATGAACGGCAGCGGATTGCAAAAGATTTGCATGATGGTGTAGGACAAATGATGAGTGCTGCTAAAATGAACTTGTCTGCCTTTGAAGCAGAAATGCATTTTACCAACAGCGAACAGCAAGAATCGTTTGGAAAAATCATCAACCTGGTGGATGAAAGTTGCAAAGAAGTCCGCACTGTATCGCATATAATGATGCCTAATGCACTATTAAAAAACAATCTGGGTATTGCTATCCTTGACTTCGCAGATAAACTAAGTAATCAAACACTTCAGGTGCATGTGTCGGCACTGGGGCTTGAGGAAAGAATGGACTCCAATGTGGAAACAGTGCTTTATCGTGTGATACAGGAATGTGTGAACAATGTTATGAAACATGCAGATGCCACCACCCTGGATATTTCTCTTATCCGTGATAAGGATGGTATCAGCGGAACTATTGAAGACAATGGAAAAGGGTTTGATACAAGCGATAAAGAACAGTACAAAGGGATTGGCCTCCGCAATATCATTACCCGTATTGAATACCTTAAAGGTTCAGTCGATTTCGATTCTGCTCCCGGAAGGGGAACCGTCGTAGCCTTGCATGTACCTCTGTAATTATTGAAAACTTAAAATCCACTCCAGCACTTCCATTATATCCTCTTTAACAAATTTACAAGTGTAAATTACCCGGCTGTAGCATCCTTAATTGCATGAATTTATTGGTATCAATTATAAAACCAAAGCAATTTTATAGTATTTTACAAGCCATACTACAATGAGAAACGAAAAAATTACACTTGGGCTGGTCGATGACCACCAAATTGTTATAGACGGGTTGATGTCACTTTTAAAAGGTCATGATAAATTTTCTTTTGCCTTCGCAACTACCGACCCAACAGAAGTATTAAAAAAAATAGAGCAAACTCCTATTGATATTTTATTAACTGATGTGATGATGCCGGGGCTGCCAGGTAATAAATTAGCAAAAAAAGTAAAAGAAAGATTTCCTGCCGTTAAAATACTTGCACTCTCTATGAGTGGGCAAGGCGACCTGGTAAATGAAATGATTAATGATGCAGATATAGCAGGTTATGTACTAAAAAATATCGGCAGACAGGAACTGATCAATGCATTGGAAAAAATTGGTGCTGGTGGTATTTATTTTAGTGATGAAGTGATTGATGAACTGAAACGGACCAGCAACCGAAAAAAAGAAAATGAAAATGCACATCTTACTGCCAGGGAAATTGAAATTATCCGCCTGATTGAAAAGGAACATAATAATAAACAAATAGCCGAAACATTATTTATCAGCGAACGAACTGTGGAAACTCATCGAAAAAATATTTTCCGTAAAACAAATACCAATTCTGTCATTGGGTTGGTAAAATATTCTTATGAGCATAAATTGATATGAGTTATTAGTCACTTTGTGCAATTTTACTTCCTTAAGACTCCATAGGGAATTATTACTTTACAGCTAAAATAATCCCTCCAGGTATTTTTTTTTAATATTATTACCTTACAAATAAAGGGCCTGCTATGCTTGCAGTTTTTAATGATACCTGCGGTAATAACATACAAGTTTATCAGGTATAGCCTTTCTTAAAACAAAAAACCATCTGCCAAAAGGCAAATGGTCATGTGGAAGTGTGTTCTTGTATCTATTAGATCCTAAAGTGAGCAAAAGCCTTATTAGCTTCAGCCATACGATGGGTATCTTCTTTCTTTTTAAAAGCTGCGCCTTCACCTTTTGATGCAGCTACAATTTCTCCGGCTAATTTATCTGCCATACTACGTCCATTTCTATCACGGCTATAACGGATAAGCCATTTGATGCTTAATGATACTTTTCTATCCTGGCGAACTTCGGCAGGAATCTGGAAGGTAGCACCGCCTATACGGCGACTGCGGACCTCTACCCCGGGAGTTACATTAGCCAAAGCTCTTTTCCAAACCTCATATCCATCTTCGCTTGTTTGCTTGGCTACTTTATCCAATGCATCATAAAAAATATTGTAAGCTCCGCTTTTCTTTCCTTCCCACATCAGGTTGTTGACAAAACGGGTAACCAGTTTATCATTAAACTTTGGATCAGGGGATAAAGGGAGTTTCTTGGCTTGTGCTTTCCGCATGATTTAAAAATTACTTTGTACTTTTTATTTATTTTAATTCCTAATTGTTCCCGTTTAGGGATAGGACTATTTTTTAGCTTTTTCTTTTTTCGTTCCGTATTTAGAACGGCTTTTCTTTCTATCTTTTACACCAGCAGTATCTAATGAACCACGAACGATGTGATAACGAACTCCTGGTAAATCTTTCACCCTTCCGCCACGGATCAAAACGATTGAGTGCTCCTGCAGGTTGTGCCCTTCTCCGGGTATATAGGCAATCACCTCTATTTTATTAGTTAAACGAACTTTAGCAACTTTACGTAGTGCAGAGTTTGGTTTTTTGGGTGTAGTTGTATATACTCTTGTACATACACCACGACGCTGAGGACATTGATCCAAAGCCCTTGATTTACTCTTGGCTCTGATAATTTGTCTTCCTTTTCTTACTAACTGTTGAATTGTAGGCATTCTTGACCCTTATTTTTGGGAGGGCAAAGGTAGGGAAATAGATGATAATTTAGAAACTGAAAGATGATAATTTTTTAGAAGTCATAATTCTCTGCCTCATAATGGAGTAAAATGTGCAAAAAATGCCGAAACCCCTGAAAAATAGATAGCTAAGAAGTGATTTTAATCTTTTACACTAACGTCTATCCACTATTCTTTTATCATCTTCCTACACTTTCTGCATCCAATTATATTTATCCTCTCTCCGGCCTTCCCGGATGTCAGTAATCCATTTTTTTATGGTGGGAGCTGTTTTCCAGTTATTAACATCAAAATCCATTACAAAATCTTTATAACGAAGCTCTTTTATCATAGAAATTGTAGCTGCAGTTCCTGTACCAAATACTTCATGCAATTGGCCGGTTTTATATGCATTTATTATATCATCAATACTTAAAGACCGTTCTTCGACTTCCAAACCCATTTCTTTTAATAAAGTAATGACACTTTGCCGGGTTACTCCATCCAGGATGGTTCCATCGTTAAGATCAGGAGTGATGGCCGTATTACCAATGATAAAAAATACATTCATCGTACCACACTCCTGTACATATTTATGTTCATACGCATCCATCCACAAAACCTGATCATACCCTTTTTTCTTTGCTTCGGCCGTAGCGTACATCGAAGCCCCATAATTGCCTGCTGCTTTTGCATAACCAATACCACCAGGTACCGCCCTAACATATTTTTCTTCTACATAAATACGCATTGGCGCACTATAATATGGACCAGTTGGACTTAAAATTATCATGAACTTGTAACTCTCTGATGGACGAACACCAATCAACTCATCAGACGAGAACATAAACGGCCTGATGTATAAAGAATGATCTTCTTTAGAAGGTATCCAATTTTTATCAAGGTCAATTAGTTGGCGCATCCCCTCCATAAATAATTCCTCAGGCACTACTGGCATCTGCATTCTTTCAGCCGAAATATTAAACCGCTTGAAATTATCCTGCGGACGGAAGATAAAAGCATTACCCTCCCTGTCTTTATAAGCTTTTATTCCTTCGAAGATGGCCTGGCCATAATGAAGTGCAGCTACGGATGGGCTTAATAATAAGGGTTGATAAGGCTTAATCTCAATATTTTTCCACTCCCCATCTTCATAATCGGCTTCCAGCATGTGATCAGTAAAATAACGGCCAAAAGGGAGATCGTTTAGGCTCAAACCCTTTAATTTGCTACTTTCTGCTTTTGTGATTGAAATGTCCATAGCTACAGTCATAAAAGTTTATTTTTGAAGGGTCAAAGAAACGAAAAAAACTAACATCCATTTGCATAAATTATCGTTGATATCATGGATTTGAATATTATAGAATTGCCGGCATCCTTAATTGTTGATTTATATCATACTTCGCTTTTTAACACAAACGAATTTTCCATAGAAAAAAAATTAGATAAAGAAACTCCGAAACATATTGATAAAGTAGAAATTTCTGCGCCTTTTAAATGGCTGGGAGATAATAAAAAAAATATCCTCGTAATTGTAAATAACAAAGAAGTTGTTCATTTACCAGATAACGAACTCACTTTTTTTACGGGAATACTAAATGCCTGTAAATTAACTGTAGCAGATGTAGCTATTCTTAATTTTAATACTCACCCGGAAGTATCATATAAAGAATTAACTGAATTTTTCAAAAGTAAAATTGTTTTCCTTTTTGATGTAGAACCAGCCGCATTTGGCTTGCCTATGAATTTTCCACATTACCAGATTCAGGCATTTGCCGGCAATTCTTTTTTATATTCCCCATCATTTAAAAATTTAGAAAACGACAAAGTGCAAAAAAGTAAATTGTGGATTTGTTTAAAACGCCTCTTTAATTTGTAATCGTTACTTTCTAAATAAAGTTATAAAATTGAAACTAATCTTTGCCACCAATAACCAGCATAAAGTAGAAGAGATACGTTCTGTCTTGGCTAATAAATTTGATATTATTACACTGAAGGAAGCAGGTATTGATATTGATATTCCTGAACCTTATGCCACACTGGAAGAAAATGCTTCGGGTAAGTCTGCAACAATTTTCCAGCTTACGGGCCTTAATTGCTTTAGTGAGGATACCGGACTTGAAGTAGCCTCCCTAAATGGTGAACCCGGGGTAAAAAGTGCCCGGTATGCAGGAGACGACAGAATTTTTGATAAGAATATTGAAAAGCTTTTGGTTAATTTGGCCGGTAAATCAGACAGGAGTGCCCGGTTCAAAACTATTATTTCGCTTATTCTTGATGGTAAGGAAACACTTTTTGAAGGAATTTGTGAAGGAAAAATAATTACTGAAAGAAAGGGTATCCGGGGATTTGGGTATGACCCTGTTTTTGTACCAGCTGAAAACAACAAAACATTTGCTGAAATGACATTGCCGGAAAAGGCTCAATTTAGCCACAGGGCAAGAGCTACTGAAAAATTGGTAACATTTTT
>JBKJXQ010000423.1:0-7858 GCA_046716235.1 Chitinophagaceae bacterium | reverse complement strand
CACCAAAGCTTTTTAACCGGTCGAACAGTTCCTGTGAGCCATTGATGATCTGCTCCAGCACTTCGCCGGGTATGAGGTTCTTATTACGGTCAATGGTGCTGTTGAAAACGATATTATCATAAATACCCACGCAAAGCAGGTCATCGAGGTTCATCACAATAGCATCCTGTGCAATACCTTTCCATACAGATACATCACCTGTTTCTTTCCAGTATAAATAGGCAAGGATACTTTTGGTACCGGCTCCGTCAGCATGCATCACATTTACCCAGTTGCTATCTCCACATAAAACATCTGCATAAATTTTACAAAAAGCTTTTTCGTAGAGTCCTTTATCAAGATTTTTTGTAGCCGCATGTACTTCTTCTTTTTGGGCTGATACCCCACGTTTAGAATAGAGAGACATAATGTAAATAAAATTTTAATTCCGAAACTTATCGGATGAAATGTACAAAACTGCTGTAAAAATAAACAATCCCGATTAAAGGGAACTATCGGTTATCAACTATTCATAACGGCGAACTATCTTTGTTATTCCAGTTATGAAAGTACATTACGACATTGACCAACTACCCTTATTTCGAAATGCTGTTATCACCATTGGTGCTTTTGACGGTGTACACATGGGGCACCGCCAGATTATTGATCGACTTAAAGTACAGGCTGAAGCTATCCATGGAGAAACAGTAATTATCACTTTTCATCCGCATCCCCGTAAGGTGGTTTCCTCTACTATTCTGGGCTTAAGACTTATCAATACGTTGAATGAGAAAATAGAACTATTTCGTCTCCTGGGTATCAATCATGTGGTAGTAGTTCCTTTTTCAGATGCTTTTGCCAATCAAGCCGCCAATGAATATGTAAAAAAATTTCTGGTAGAAAAATTTAAACCACATACCATTATTATTGGACATGATCATCGTTTTGGAAAAGACCGAACCGGCAATTATTTGCTTTTGGAAAAAATGGCTGCAGAACATAATTATCAATTGCAGGAGATACCCAAGCAGGTGCTGGATGAAATTGACATCAGTTCTACAACTATTCGCCAATCTTTACTGGCCGGAAAAATTGAAATGGCTGATAAATTACTCGGCTACGATTTCTTTTTTACCGGCATAGTAGTTCATGGTAATAAATTAGGAAGAAAACTTGGCTATCCTACGGCAAATCTTAAAGTAGTGGATGAAGAAAAAATTATTCCTGGTAACGGCATTTATGCAGTATATGCTAAACCAGAAGGCTCTAATGAAAGGCTTAAAGGTATGATGAGCATCGGCATCCGTCCTACCATTAACGGAAAAGAAAGAACAATTGAAGTAAATATTTTCGACTTTGATGAAGAGATATATGATCAGCACCTCAAAGTGTATGTAAAAAAATATTTACGGGAAGAATTAAAATTTGATACCCTGGAAAAACTGGTAAAGCAAATTGACCAGGATAAAATTGACAGCCTGGCAGTATTATAACTAACTTCATGGATAGCTTCAATTGATTGGCTTAATATATCAGATTAAACCCCTAACTATATATTAATATTCAATTTTGAATTCAAGTTTAGAAGGTTCATCAAAAAAATCATCAATACCAACTGATATAGTAACTCTCTTTCTATCAGCAGACAAAGTAACTCCTGCGCCTTCTGCCTTTTTAGCCGGACGGGGAAGGTTAATGATGTAGTTAGCTTTCATTGAAAGACCCATACCAGCAGCTTCCTTCACTCCTTTCAGATATTCATCCTCACCTGCTTTTGCATACTTTTCTTTATTCAATGTTTTCGCAATAACCCCATTCGAAAAATTAACGGTGTAATAATCATCAAACGAGGAGAACTCCGGCATTTCAGCACCACCATCCATAGGCATTCCGCCCATTTGCCCTTTGATTGTTTCAGCCATTATTTTTGCAGAAAGTCTGTTACAAGATAATAATTCCGCTGCTGTAGCAAAAGGAAATTTGATATTGGTGCTGAATTTTTCCTCTTTGAGATTCATCTTGATATTTGCTACCCCTTTTTTTATCATCGCTTTTTCTTCGGGGCTTAAATTGGCAATACTGTCAGCTTGCGCAGCAAGAGAAAATGTAGAATCAATTTTTTGTGTGGCTGCTTTTTCAATCTCTTCGCCACCACCCATTTGCTTGGCCAGGCCAATAAGTGCACTCATATCGTTGGTATTGCTAATGGTTCCGCTTCCATCTTCGTTCAGCGTAATTTCCTGCGTAGATTCGAAACAACCGGTTAATACCAGTGTACATAATAAGGTAGCGGTAAGTAGTATATTTTTCATTTTTATAAATTTATTATGCTTTAAGATGGCTCTTTGTTTTAAAAAGTTGCACCTGCTACAGTACAAAGGGTACAAAGAAAGGTTATTAAAGCAACATTGTCTTTAATTTACTCCATCATTTTCACCACCATTTCTTTCATCAGCGAAGCATCGCCGGTATTGATACTGCCCACCCCAATACTTTTTAAATTATAAGTGTGAAGAAGTAGCAAAACTTTTTCCACCCCGGGATATTTATATAACCGTGCAGCCAGAATATAATCTTTCATAAAAAAAGGGTTAACACCAATACTGGCAGCAATAGCTTTTTCATCATTAGTACCGGCACTAAAAATCATAAAAACTTTACTAAAAAAGCTATAGAGAGAAGGCAATATCAATTGAATAGGTCCTGCTTTTGGGTTAGCTTCGAAGTATTGAATAATCTGTATACTCCGGGCCAGATCTTTTGCTGCAAGTGCTGTTTGTAATTCAAAAACATTATACTCTTTACTTACACCGATATATTCCTCAATATCTTCTTCGGTAATATTTTTCCTTGTACCAAGGTTTACTAATAATTTATCCACCTCATTCACAATTCTTGTAAGGTCGTTACCAATATGTTCTACTAAAAGTATTAATCCTTTTTGAGTGATAGTAAGTCCTTTTGACTGAAGCATTTCCTGTGTCCATTCCGGAAGTTTGCTATCATACATTTTTTTTGTACTAATCAACTCACCTTTTTCTTTTACAATTTTGGCAAATCTTTTTCTTGCATCCAGTTTTTTTTCTTTGTAAGAAATGACAAATACAGTAGAGCTTAAAGGGTTTTCAATGTAAGAGATCAGCTTCTCCACATCTTTCATCTGCTGAGCTTCTTTTAACAATACTACCTGCCTTTCGGCAAACATCGGATAACGACGGCAGGCATTTACCACATCGGCCCAATTGGCATCTTTTCCATAAAAAACAGAAAGATTAAAAGAGGATTCATTTTCATTTAAAATGTGGTGCTCTGCAAAATCAACCGCCTTATCAATAAAATATTCTTCATCACCTTCCAACCAGTACACCGGCTTAAAGTTTTGCCTTTTCCATTCAGCTATTATCTTTTCCACAATCATAAGGTGCTAAGTTACAGGCTTTCAAGATCGGTTAATTACAAATAGACTGCTGTTGATAAGTATGTATCCTTTTTTTGGCACGGTTTTCGAAATTTTGTGTTGCAATAAAATTTTTAACAGATAAAAGCAATAGGTGGTGCAACCACCACGACCTTGCGATTGTTTAAAATTTTAAAAAATAAACTAAAATATTAACTTCATTAAAAATCCTTTTTATGGCAGACACTAATTATCCTTCGGCATCAGGCACTCCCCAAAATCAATCACCAGCAGGCAAAAATAACAAGAACCTTATAATTGGGTTACTGGCAGCGGGATTACTCGGCACCTGGGGTTATTTTCTTTATGACAAAAATAAATCTGGAGAAGAAATTAAAAAGGAGCAAATAAGTTCTATTACTTATATGTCTCAGCGTGACTCTATCAGAACAATGTATGATGAAGCAGAAATTCGGTTAGACTCTATTACCGGAGCTAACAATACTTTACAGGGTGAAAAAACTGCCTTGCAAACTTCTTTGCAAAAAGAAATAGAAGCTAAAAGATCTGAAATCAGGAAAATTTTGAGTGATAAAAATGCAACAAAGGCACAGCTTGATAAAGCAAAAACAATGATTGCTGAGTTAAATACTCAAATCTCCGGGCTTGAAGCTGAAGTAACCCGTTTGACTGGTGAAAACCAAGAGCTTAATGTTGCTAATACCTCTTTAAAAGTAGAGAAAGCTGATTTGGAAACTAATCTTCAAACTACAAAATTGGAAAAAGAAGATCTGGAAAAAACAGTTGATGTGGCTTCTACTTTTAGTGCCTCTAACATTCAGGTAACACCGGTTAATGAAAAGAGAAGCGGAAAGGAAAAAAATACTACAACCGCAAAAAAAGTTGATAAACTTGTAGTGTCTTTCGATGTAGAAAACAGAATTGCAAAGTCAGGCCCCGCTGATATGTATATAATAGTAACTGCTCCTGATGGTAAAGTTATTAGCGACCCGGCCGGATCTAGTATTCTAAATACCCGTACTGATGGCGATAAAACTTTTACAGCCAGGGTACCCCTAGAATATGTACAAGGGAAACGTCAAAATCTTCAATTTCCTATCAAACAATCAGATTTTCTTACCGGTAACTATAAAATTGAAATTTATCATAACGGTTTGAAAATTGGTGAGGCCGTAAGAAGTCTTAAAAAAGGCGGCCTCTTTAGCTAATAAAATTACGTCCCTAATGAACCGTCTCATTTTAAAATGGGGCGGTTTTTTTTATCAGCCCTGGTAAGTTGTTCACTATATAGGAGGATTTGAGGTTAAACACATTTTTCTCACATAAGCGAAATGTAAATGTCTTACCAGCTAAAGCTGTATAGCATTTAGTACTTTTATAAAGAAAAAAATATTAAACCATGCCTCCTGTTTACCTCCACCGGTATCTGCTTGCGATTATATTTTCTTTTACAAACTTTTTTTTAGCAACAGCTCAAAACAACCTTAAGCCAAAATACAATAATTCTTCCATTTATACGGGTATAGAAGTTGGTTCTAAAGGTGTAAAAATGAGTATTATTGAAATTGGAAAAAATGCACAAAATAGCGGAGCCTTCAATATCTTAAAAGATACTTCTGTAAATACTGATTTTATTTCTTTTACTCCGGCTACCTTTTCAGCAACATTAAATAGTTTTCAGGGTCTTTACACTACTGCTACAAAAGAATATAAAATTCCGGGCAAACGTATTTTCACAGTCATCAGCAGTGGAGTAAAAATGCAAGCAGAGAAAGATCAAAAAACAAATTGGATAAATAACCTGATTGATTCTTTCCGGCTGAAAATAAATGAACCAGGCAGACAAGTGGAAGTAGTGAATGTGATGCAGGAAGCCATGTTATCACATCTTGGTATAATACCCAATTCAAGAAGATACACTACTTTTCTCATTGATATTGGCAGTGGAAACACAAAAGGTGGTTTTTTCCCCGACGGCAATATTAATAATTTTAAACTTTTTCAATTAAACTGGGGAACTAAAAGCACTGCAAACGAAACAGATAAAAGATGTATGGCGGATAATAGTTTGAGCAATTACAGCAAACAACTTACCAGGGTATTAGTGGGTGCGGAAAATTCAGACATCGTATATGCAGTAAACGCAAGCGGGGCATATCCATTAAGTGATAATATTGCTGTAAGCGGTGGTATTGCCTGGGCTATTGCCACTCTCCTGCACCCCGAACTTGTTGATAACCCCATCGTGACAGTAAGCTTCAGCGAAGTTGAAAAGTTTAGTGAAAACCTTTACAAATATTTTGGTTCATTATCTGCCAGTTCCCTTTCACAAAGTGGCAGGAACGATGAAGAAAAGGAAATTATTACTAAAGAAGTAAGCAGGGTATTAAAGGTATTTGATCAAAAGGCATTAATGGCAGGTACCGGGCTGCTACTAAAGATTATGCGTCAATTTGAATCTGCTTTTGAATCGAAGCAATTCTTTTTGGTTAAGAATGGACAGGTAGGTTGGGTATCAGCATACGTAGATCAGACCATTTCAAAATAATTTGTATGATTTTTCAAATGCTTACTCCTTTTACGAGGCTATCTTTTATTTATTCAGATACTGCCTGTGAAAGACACTAAAACATTTTTATTAGCAATGCTTTCCATAGGTTTGGTAGTCACCTGGGTGTATCACCTGTATGATAAAACACAGTATAGTACAATAAGAAAAGAGGTACATATTAAAGATTCTGTGACAGTAGCAGAACGAATCAGGGACTCGCTTCAAAAAATGTATTCCACCACTATTACCGGCCTCGATACAAGACTTGATTCAACCCGATCAAGTGCGGACTCTATAAAATTTCAATTAGATGTAAAACTGAGCGAAATCTACAAACTGAAAGGTGAAATAGATAATATCTTAAAAAACAAGGGTGCCAGCAAAGCAGATCTGAATATGGCCAGTCAAAAAATAACTGAGTTGCAAAACCTTGTAGATGAAATGAAAGGTGAAAAAACTTCGATGGAAGATGAGAAAAAAAAGTTAACCAATGTGCTGACTCAATTATCCGGCGAAATAAATGGCTTGCAGCAAAGCATGAAGCAGTTGGGAGATCAGAATAAAATATTGGCAGAAAAAGTAAACCTGGCATCAGTGTTCGTTGCATCAGAACTAAAGTTATCCCCCGTAACTATCAAAAATGATAAAGAACAGGAAATTAACCAGGCAAAAAAAGCAAGTAAACTGGTTGTTTCATTTACAGTTCAAAATAATGTGTATGAATATACCAATGCAGATGTGTACATAGTGGTCATTCAACCCGATGGCAAAGTAATGAAAGATGACGTATGGGAATCCTTTTCAACTGAAACATATAACGGCAATAAAATAAATTATACCCGCAAACTACGTTTTGAATATAGTAAAGGCGAGACCAAACACCTGCTTTTTTCCTTAAATGCGGATGAATATCAAAAAGGAAATTATACCCTGCAGGTTTATCATAATGGATATATGGTAGGACAAACTAATAAAGTTCTTAATTAAAGTTGTTTATCATTCTTTACTTCATTAACTATTTTGCATCCCACATAGACCGCATAAAAAAAGGTTCCGGCAAGCCGGAACCCATTACTTAAACCCAAATATTTTTAAAGATTATATCCGTAGCTGATATAATATAAACCACCAACTGCAGGGCTACCATAACCTGTGCGGTAATAATTATTACCGAGGTTAGTTCCACCCACCCGGAAAGTACTCTTTGTCTTTGCGGGACGATAGGTTACCTGTGCATCTACCCAGGTAAAATAAGGTAAGGTTCCTGATACAAAAGTTCCTTCATAATAATTATTATCCTGCCATTTAGCTACTACATTGAACCCTATATTATGAAATACATTATCATTGCGCAAACCAAGGTTAACCCTGTATTTAGGTGCATTGAAAAATGTAACATCACCCGGCGCAACATCTTTTAACACATCAGAAAAGACATTACCATATAACAGGAAGTTTTTATATACCTTATATTCAATTCCAATTCCCCATCCATTTGACTTTACTGTCTTACTTGAGTTTTGATTGTAAGAAAGATTATTGCTGCTAAAATTTGAATACACTTCGAAGTTGGGACCGTTTTGAGCTTGCACAACAGCTTCGCTTACTATAAAGTTGTCATATTTGCTATAATAAAAATATGCATCCAACAATAATTTTTTAGCGATAATTCCTTTGTAACCCAATTCATAAGATTTAACCGTTTCTGGTTTTAACTCACGAAAAGTTGCTTTTATTAAACGGGAAGAATCCCCTAATGCTCCGGCTCTGTAATTCCTTACACTGGCAAGTGTATACCCGGGTTTTGTGGAATTCAACTTATACGCAGTTTGAAACTGAGGTAAGCTACCTATAAGGAAACTGGTGCCGCCTCCAATCCTTAAGTTAATATATTGATTTTGGTTTGAAGG
>JBKJXQ010000422.1:0-8443 GCA_046716235.1 Chitinophagaceae bacterium | reverse complement strand
AAAAGCAGGTTGGATGAGATGGTGCAGAAGTTGGTGAATTATTGATAATATTGAGGTATACCTGATATTTTTATAATAGCCGGATGCAATGGTGCAGGAAAAACAACTATGACAACTCCGGAAGTGAGTACTAGTTGGTGGCTAAATGTGTTGACGACAGAGAGGAGATCACTAATTTTGATTTATTCAAAATCATTGCAGGCAAATGAGTAAAAGTAAAAAAAGGGAAGACCTGAGCGATAAAATACAAGTTGCCTTGTACAAAGCCATTAAAAATGTAATTGCCGATACCAAAGCAAAAAATTCTTATATGGTGATTGCTGATAAAAAAGGGAATATCAAAAAAATCCCTGCCAAAGATTTATAAACTTATATCCGGTATTTTTAAAATTTTCTGAATTGTTTTGGGTTATTAAAAGTACCGCCGTTGTGCTTCATGATATATGTCGATTCTAGTTGGTATTGAATTGGAAAATAATTTTATGGCGAAAAGCAGGTTGGATGATATGGTGAGGAAGTTAGTACGTTATCAATAAAATTTATTTCACCACTCCTTCTCTTACTGCCCAACCTGCCAGCTGCTGGGTATTATTAAATTGTTTTTTTCGCAACATATTTCGCCGGTGTGTTTGTACAGTCGATTTTGCGATGGATAACTTTAGCCCGATTTTCTCACTGGTATATCCTTTTACCACAAGCTCCAAAACTTTTAATTCTGCTTTACTTAATTGCCTTTCTGTATAGACAGTCATATATAATATATTTATTATTTCACACACATTTTTATAATATTCAAAGATTGATTGTGGTAACGGGAAATAAAATACCTGTAAATAAGTATTTTTAAAGGGAAAATTTCAATAGTAACATTCATTACAATTTATATTCTGTTTATCTTAGTTGCAGATGCCGGTACCAAAACTGTTTCTTCCTTTCTTTGTATTACTGCTTGTTGTAAGCCATTATTCATATAGTCAGTCAAATGAAACCCCGGAATATTATTTGTATGAAGACAGTTCCAAACTATTGACGGGTGAAACGGCCTTTAATCTCTTTGAACTCGGAAAATTTGCCCAAACAGAAAAAAATGAATTGAATGTGGGCTTTACCCGGTCTGTATTCTGGTTGGCGTATATCAACAAATACGATTTACCGGCTGATTCCTTAGTATTATATATTGGTCATCAACATATCAATCGTATTCATTTCTTTTTTGTAAGCGATAGCAATGTAAAACAACAATGGATTACGGGTGATTATTATCCTTTTTCACAGCGGCCTCTCAATGCTACCGGATTTTATTTCCCCATCAATAAAAAAGGATTGTACCTGGCCCGGATAGATAAATCCAATGAATCTTTACAACTATCCTTCCGGGTTGTTTCTAAAGCAGCAGCACTTGCTGAAGAAGCCAATAATAAAACAGTGATGGCTTTATTTACCGGTATGATTTTGCTGCTGGTTATTTTTGGCATTTATCTCTTTGTTATATCCGGAGATAAAGTTTACTTCTATTATATTTTATACATCTCAAGCGGCTGGTTATGGGTATTGTCCAATGCTGGGTATGGGTTTCAATACCTGTGGCCAGATCTGCCCTGGTTTGCCAGCAAGGCAAGACCTGTGTTTGCCATGGCACCACTTTTTTTTTCTATGCTTTTTCTTATCCGTTATATTGGAGGTATCAGAAATAAAAAAATTCATTTATTGATTAAAATAATGAATGTTGTTTTGCTGGCTTGTATCATAACTGTTTTGTTTTTTAATGAGGAAGGATATCAAAGTCCGTGGTGGTTATACATTCAATATTTTATTCCACTGGTTTCGTTGCTATATATTTTTATTACACTGGCAATATTGGTGATAGCATCGGTGAGGGGAAATAAGCTGGCTATGTTTTACCTCGCTGCCATACTTACATTATTGTTGTTGGGCATTTTGCAGGTATCGTTTTCATTGGGAAGCTTCCACCGGTTCGGTAGATTTTTTAATACGTATTGGCTTTCTATCGGGTATGTAGTGGAATCGATCATTCTTACCGCAGGCCTTGTCTATCGGTTCAATCAATACAGAGTTGATAAGGAATTACTGCTGATTAAAATGAATAAACAGCAAACAGACAATACCCGTATACTGATGGAAGTGCAGGAGGCCGAACGCAGCCAGGTGGCCAATCAACTGCATGATGTGGCGGGATCGTTTTTATCGGCAGCCAAACTAAATCTTTCTTCCTTGCGGGAAAAAGGATTGGTGATAAATGATAAAGCAGTTGCACAATTAGAAAAAACAGAAGAGGCAGTAGGTCTTGTATCTGATATGGTACGAAACCTGAGTCATGCCCTAAGCCCGGTAATGCTTGAGCAGGTAGGGTTTAAAACTTCTCTCGAAAAAATAATTGCCATTTTTAATGCTTCGGGAAAAATCAACATTAACCTGCTGGTAATGGGGTTTGAAAAATATGAGCCATCCTTGAACAACTATTACACGGTTTTGTATAGTATTATTTATGAACTGCTGAATAATATTGTAAAACATTCCGGTGCCAGCAATGCCTTGCTGCAGGTAGTAGAATATGATGATGCTTTTACCCTGCTGGTAGAAGATAATGGCGCAGGGTTTAATGTGGATCAGCAGGATCAAAAAAAAGGCCTTGGAATGGCAGGCATACAATCAAAGATTAATTATTTTAAAGGCTCCTTTGCATTGGATAAAAACAAGCCCAAAGGACTGATAGTAACTATAGAAATACCCAAACCCCATGATGCGAAAGAAAGTAGTGCTGGCCGATGATCACCAGTTTTTATTGGATGGTATAATGACCATACTAAAAGATATGCCCTCGGTTGAAATAGTAGCCACAGCACAAAATGGTTTTGAGCTGATGGATGCTGTGGCCAGGCAAAAACCAGAGCTGGTAATTCTGGATCTTAATATGCCCGGCTATGACGGACTACAATGCCTGAAAAAAATAAAAAATAATTTTCCTGAAACAAAAGTATTAATACTAACTAATTACAGTCAACCCGAATTGGTAGAAGACGTAAAACAAATAGGGGCGGATGGTTATTTAATAAAAAACTCATCAGCTGCGGAACTGAAGGCAGCAGTAACATCCGTTTTATCCGGAGGAAAATATTATCCTGCCCCTAACGAACTCAAGTCAGTTGCTGATGACTCATATTTCTTTGATGAATTTTTAAAAAAATATCAGCTAACAAAAAGAGAAGTAGAAATCATCCGTATGGTGTGCCGCGAAATGAGTACTAAAGAAATTGCCACTCAACTTTACCTCAGCGAACTAACAATCAATACACACCGTCGAAATGTATTTCGCAAACTGGATATAAAAAATGTTGCGGGGTTGATGAATTTTGCGAAAAATAACCAGTTGCTATAAAAAATACTTACTAATAGGTATTTTTTTCGTTATGCGGCCTGGTTATTTTCGTATTCAATGTTAGTATTTGTAAAATTTGAACTCTATGAAAAAAATACCTTTTTTCTTTATTATGATCTGTACAATGCTGCAACTGACGGCGCAGGATATTTATGAAAAATATGATATTACAGATGAATCGGCTGATGGTCTTTATTATGCAACAGACGTTTTTAATAAGAAAGGAGTAGTTGATAAAACCGGACAGATAATTATCCCGTTTGAATACGATTATATCAATTTTTTTTCCGAGGGATTAATTGCTGTTTCATCGGAAGGCATGACGGGATATCTGGATAAAAAGGGCCGGGAGATTACCTCATTGAAGTATGAGGATGCAGGAAATTTCTCAGAAGGATTTGCAGGTGTGAAATTGAATGGTAAGTGGGGAGTTATCGACAAAACCGGGAAAGAAGTTATTGCTCCCAAGTATGAAAATATTGTTTCGATAAATTTTTCAGATGGTTATGCCCGGGTTCAGTCAGGCAATAAACATGGATTTATTGATAAGACGGGGAAAGAAATTATCCCTTTGAAGTATGAAGATGCGGGTAATTTTTCTGAAGGATTTGCTCCTGTTAAACTTAATGGCAAGTGGAGCTTTATTGATAAGAAGGGAAATGAAATTATTCCTTATAAATATACTGGTATAGGGGTTTTCAAAGATGGGCTTGCTGCCATATCCCTGAATGGCAAAGCGGGATATATTGATTATACAGGAAAAGAAGTGGCTGCTCCAAAGTATGACCAGGCACTGCATTACCTTGGCCTGCCTGTGTTAAGAGCCAATGGCAGGTATGGTTTTGCAGAGAAAATGGGTACCGAACCCAATTTAAAATATCAGCATATTCATCGGTTTACCGATCAACTTCTGGTGACTATGATTAACGGTAAATCTGGTGTTATTAATAAATTTTATGAGCAGGTTATTATACAGGCTTATGATATTATATGGGAATTGAAAGAAGGCCGGGCTATGATGACAATTAACGGCAAGTACGGATTTATTGATATTACAGGTAAATTAATAGCACCTGCAAAATATGATAAAGTTGAAGATTTTACTGCCGGGGTTTCCGTTGTAAAACTTAATAATAAAACGGGACTGATTGATAAAAATGGCAAAGAAATTACACCATTAAAATATGATGATATTAGCTTCTATTACCAGGGATTTTTCAGAGTAATGCTAAAGGATAAATATGGTTTAGTAAACAGGGCAGGTAAGGAAATAGTTTTACCCGAATATGAAGACGTATCTGCACTTTCGCCACTTTCACCTGGATTCTATAAAGTAATACGTAAAAATAAAATTGGACTGGTTGACAAAACCGGCAAAGAAATAACAGAATTAAAATACGATGAAGTCTACGATTTCAGGGAAGGGCTTGCACCTGTTTTTTTGGAAGGTAAATGGGGTTTTATCGATGAAAAGGGAAATGAGATCATCCCGTTAAAATATGACGAAGTAGCATACTTCGAGAATGGTAAATCGAAAGTTACATTAGAAGGCACATCTTTTTTAATTGATAAAGCGGGGAATAAAACAGGAAACTGAAAATGAATGAATTTTAAAAACCAGGTTAAACAATAATACACTTGCATTAAAAATTTACCGCTTTATAAATATTTATCTAAACTGAATAAATCAATTATGAAAAAATTACTACTCACACTATGTTTACTTTTTATTATTGGAGAATTAATGGCCCAGGCAGAAACCGATTACAGCAAATGGTTATTTATGCAGTCTGATAAGTCTCTGCAATACCGGATGGCAGTAGTTAAAAAGGAAGGGGATATAGCCTATCTCCAGCTACAATTCAGGGTAAAAGCCGATGATGAAGTGCATTGCAAAAATGCAATGTGCGAAGGATTACTTTTATACCTGAGCCATGATAATATAGGAAGAACAGAAACGGTTCGTTATTACTTTCTATTTGATAAATCTTTTGAAGGAGATAGTAAAATATATAAGATGGCACAACTAATTCCGGTGGAGTTTAAAACATGGCCTGATGGTTCAAAAAGATATTTGTCAAAAGAAAGGGGAATTGTTTATACCCAAACTACTACCGGCGATCAGGAATTTACTGCACAGGTATTGAATGTTTGTGTTGATATTCGCCTGAAAGGGCAGCCAAACAATCATCGGTGTAAATGGGATTTTAAACCCGAACAGGCTGTTGTAGTACAATGATGTTAAGTTCAAAGAAAATTTCATATTACATTGAATTTATTTTTAATCAATAATAAATTGCTGTATGAAAAAAAATTTAATTCTTGTGGCTGCAATGTTTATTTCCACAGCATACTTATATGCTCAAAAATTTGGGGCCCTGGCTGTGGATCGCAGCAATGGGTATTATTATGGATGGGCTTATAATTATATTACCGAAGCCGCAGCAGAAACAAAAGCATTGCAGGAGTGTAAGTCGAAGGGCGGTAATTGTACCGTTGTGCTATCGTGGGAGGGAGTGGCCTGCGGCGCTTACCGCACCATTAATGGGAATGTAGGAACAGCTTATGGATGGGGAATTGCTGCTACTAAAGAAGAAGCTGATGGAATAGCCACCAAAGAAGCAATGATAAGAAGTAACGGAACTTATCCCGGTAATTATGTATGGGCATGTAATGATGGTGGTGCTGATCCGTACCGGGTAATTAAAAATGAAAAAGCGACAACTACAACTGAAGCAAACACTCCAAAGCAAACAATTGAATTCAATGGTAAATCCTACGATGCTTCCGGGGATTGCCCCGAAGGAACCACTGCTTTATTGACTGCCGATGATGAATCTGTTATGTTGATGATAAATAACCTGCCATCGGGTAATGCAACTATCAATGCCGATTTTTATACAAAAGCATGTATGGATTGTGTGGCTATACAATTGCAGGATATGGAGAGTGAAAAGACTTATGTGGCCACCAGTGGCACCATCACCAGGAAAGGACAAAATATTATTATAAATATTATGGTGAAAGAATTGACGGAATTAATAGAAGGTACCGGTGCAGGAATTAAAGTAGTGGCCAACCTGGTATGTGAATAAAGATTGATCAGGGAATAGCAATTCTTTAGAAGTATCAGATAATATCTCAAAAAAAGTGAGGCTGTCTCAAAATAGTTGTCAGCCTTTGTCACCCTGAGTTTATCGAAGGGTTATCGAAGGCTATCAATTTGATTGTCAGTATTTCAATTAACTCAATATGACAATCAAATTGACTTTTGAGACAGCCTCTTTTTTTATAATTATAATTCCGGAATAATTTATATCTTAAACTTCTTTTCCTCCCTGCGAAAGCATTTTACTCCTGCCTTTTTAGTAAACTAAAACCAAACCAACATGTCAACTTCCACCACGGCTGCAGGCTTTGCTGCACCCGTCAATCAATCCGAACGAATTATTATTCTTGATTCATTAAGAGGCATTGCTATCCTCGGTATATTATTGATGAATATTCCCGGTTTTGCCCTGCCGGATCCGGTAATGGATGACCCCTCCATATTAAATGAATGGGGAACTGTCAATTTTAAAACCTGGTATTTTATTTCCTGGTTTATGGAAGGTAGCCAACGGGCATTATTCTCTATGCTGTTCGGCGCTGGTATTATTTTATTCATCAGCCGCCAGGAAAAAAAGACAGATGGTCTCTGGCCGGCTGATTATTTTTTCCGTCGCCAGTTATGGTTATTGGTTTTCGGATTGTTCAATGCTTTTATCCTTTTGTGGCTTTGGGATATTTTATTTCACTATGCCTGCATTGGCATGATCATGTTTACGTTTCGCAGGCTATCTCCTAAAGCGTTGATAGTTGGGGCTGTTATTTCTTTATTGTTGATGACAGCAAGAGAAAATGTAGATGCATACAGAGAAAGAAAAATAATTTATAAAGGCGAGGCGATTGCAAAGATTGATACCGCCATCACCAAACTAACTGATCAGCAAAAGGGCGACCTCGGGGCTATGACAGAATTTAAAGAAAAATCCAGCCCGGAAGGAAAAAAGAAAAAAATGGAAAAGAGCCTAAGCAGTGTAAGGGGTAGCTATGGCGGGTTTTATGAATACCAGAGTGAAAGAAGTTTTAAAACAGAAATAAACTATCTCTACTTTGGCGGATGGGATATTATGGTATTTATGTTTTTAGGGATGGCTTTTTTCAAAAATGGGGTGATGCTTGGAAAGGCTTCTTCTAAGATTTATTGGGGGCTGTTTATCGGCGGACTTGGAATAGGGTTAATACTTTCTTACTTCCGGCTTCAACCAATTATTGATAATAAGTTCGATGGGTTTGCTTACACTAAAAACACTTATTTCGAATTTTATGAATTATCTAGAACATTCAGAGCTCTTGGAATTTTTGGATTAATAATGCTCCTCTTTAAATCCGGCTGGTTCAACTGGTTTTTTGCATTGATGCGGCCAGTTGGTCAAATGGCTTTTACTAATTACCTGATGCAGTCTTTATTGGTTGGATTATTTTTCTATGGTGTTGGTTTTGGTATGTATGGAAAATTACAGCGCTATGAAATGTATTATGTAGTGGCCGCTACCTGGTTATTGCAGATTATCTGGAGCCATATCTGGTTGCGGTTTTTCCGGTTCGGCCCCCTGGAATGGGCCTGGCGCAGTTTGACGTATTGGAAAAAACAACCATTTAGAAAATCAGTTGCTATTGATACTGTAGAAATCAATTAATTTAAAATAGTGCGACAATAAAATTGTACTAAGTCATTTGACAAAATTAATAACATGACTAATCAATCATCTGCTAACCTGGCGGCACCCACCGGCCAGCAAGAAAGAATTATTATTCTCGACAGCCTGAGAGGTTTTGCTATTCTCGGAATATTATTGATGAATATTCCAAGCTTTTCTTTACCTAATCCTGTAGGGTATGACCCCTCTTTACTGAATGAATGGAACACTATCAATTTCAAAGTCTGGAATTTTATAGAGTGGATTTCTAATGGTACCCAACGGGCAATATTCTCGATGTTGT
>JBKJXQ010000421.1:0-4140 GCA_046716235.1 Chitinophagaceae bacterium | reverse complement strand
GCTCCGATATTCCCAGCCTGTCCTTCTTTTACAGTAGTTTCGGGGCTATCAATGAAATGTATCCGGCAATAAAGATTAACAATCTTCCTTTTTATTTAAAATGGATAAAGAAAGTTTAGGAATTTACAATAAAGTAATAAGGCGTACCATAAACAGTTTATCCTTCTGTAAAAAGAAGCCTAATTACTATCCAATTCCTCCAGTACTTTCTCTGCAATCAGCAAGTCCAACTTTCTTGTAATTTTCATATTAGTCTCCTCCCCTTCCACCAGTGATACTTTTATGCCGTACGCTTCCACCACAGTAGCCTCATCAGTAAATTTATCTTTATAATCAATCTGGAAAGCAGGTAATATTATCTTACTATGAAAAGTTTGCGGCGTTTGAATGAGCATAACATTATTCCTGTCAAAAGCATCATTGACATCTTCTCTCAATAACCGGATACTATCTTTTGAAACAATTGCTGGTATTGCTGTGCCAGTTTCAACAGCCTGGGTGTAACAGCGATAAATTAATTCAGTGGTTACCAAACAGCGTACCCCATCATGAACAAAAATGATAGATTCCTGTTCTACCAATGCCAATCCATTTTTTACCGATTGAAAACGGGTATCGCCGCCTGCTGTAATGCGAATTCTGTCTTTATCAAAATAGGCATCGATAATTTCCTGCCCCATGTCAGTATAATCAACCGGCAATACAAGGATGATCTGTAAATCATCATAAGCATCGATAAAAGCTTTCAACGTGTAATAAAGCACCGGCTTATCTTTCAGCAGCATGAATTGTTTGGGAAGCGAACCACCCATTCTTATTCCTGAGCCACCGGCAACTATTATTGCATATTTTTTCATCAAAAAATTTTATTTATAGATCTGAATCAAATTTGTTCCATCACTTTTTCTCATTCCCCTGTACATTCCTTCGCTATTAAAAACCATTGCTGCATTTCCTTTTGTATCCACACCAATCATTCCACCTTCTCCATCAATTTTCATCAGTTTATCATGTACCACAATATTCATTGCTTGCTCTAATGAAAAGCCTTTATACTCCATCAGGCAGCTAACATCATAGGCAGTCACCGCTCTGATAAATAATTCCCCATGCCCTGTACAACTGATAGCACAGGTTTTATTATTAGCATACGTACCGGCGCCAATAATTGGACTATCTCCTACCCGTCCGAATTGCTTGTTCGTCATCCCGCCGGTACTAGTAGCCGCAGCAATATTTCCGTGAACATCTAATGCAGCAGCACCAACTGTTCCAAATTTTTTATCCTTTACTGTAACATTATGATCCAGTGCAGCCTCATCAGAGTTTTGCATTTGTTTCCATTGATCATACCGAAATTGCGAAAAGAAATATTCATCCGGCTCAATCTTTACTCCATGCATTTTCGCAAAATCAAAAGCACCTTGTCCGTTCAGCATCACATGCTGGCTCTCCGTCATTATTTTATAAGCCAGTTCAACAGGATTACGGATATTTCTTACTGCACTTACGGCACCAGCCATCAACGTCTTTCCATCCATGATAGAAGCATCCATTTCCTGGCTGCCATCTTTGGCAAAAACCGAACCTTTACCCGCATTAAAAAGGATATTATCCTCCAGAGAAACTAGAGCAGCTCTAACCGCATCAAGAGCACTTTGTTGTTTCTCCAGCAAAGCATATCCACAATTCAAAGCATCCTCCAATGCGTTTTTATAAGAAGCTTCTAATTCGGGAGTCATATTTTCTTTCAGGATCGTACCTGCTCCGCCATGTATAACTAAGGTGAAATTGGACATACGTAGTAATGGGTATTTTAATGCGGTCGAAATTAGTTATTTTGTCAACGATTATCAGACAAGTTTTTCAACCTATGTTTAAAAAGAAGTTAACCCCATCCGATTATTTTTTAATTGCAGTTAATCTGCTGCCAATAGCAGGTGTATTAGCATGGAACTGGAACCCCAAAGAAGTTTTTCTTGTGTATTGTTTGGAATCAATCATCATAGGTGTTTTTACACTTGTCAAGATGGCTATCGTTACTTTATTCAGAAAAAAAGATACCTGGCAAAATGGAGAAAACAGTTCCCAACAGCATGGAATATTTTTTATGTTATTCTTTATGGTGCATTACGGAATTTTTGTTGGCATTCAAATGGCCATTTTTTTTGGTGTATCCGGGATAGGTAAAGACAATAATATTTCCGCTTTTAATTTTTTCTATAAATGGCCGCAACTTATCAATAATGACATGCTCCTGATGCTCGGTGCCTTTGTATTCTTTTACGGTTTTAAAATGATGATTGATTTTGTCTTGTCCGGTCAATACCGAACCATACCGATGATGACATTAATGTTTCAACCTTATGGCCGGATTTTTATTCAACAGTTTACGGTGATTGTGGGCAGCATATTTCTTACTTTTGGTGCAGGTGAGATTTTTATTTTCATCTTTGCGATAGTTAAAATATTTTTTGAAGTTTTTGTGAATTATGACAGCTTGTTGAATAAACAAATGGAAAAAGCATCAGGCAAGCAGTAACTCACATTCATGCAGTAATTTTTCTTTAGAAATAGCCACAGTTCCTACTTCTTCGCAAACTAATCCTCCGGCTATATTAGCTACTTCAGCCATCAGTCGGGCATTCTTGGTTCTTGCATACACCAGCGATGCTACTGCAATTACCGTATCACCTGCACCAGACACATCTGCTACAGTCCGGATATGCGAAGGAATAATTTTTGCATCGGAAATATCCTGATAAAAAACTCCCTTTTCAGAAAGAGTAATAAAAGACACGGTATGATGAAGAATATGCTGCAATTCAGCATGAATTTTTTGCAGTTGAGTTTGATTGATCTCATCTGACAAAATATTAAGCCCTTCTTTTACCTCTTTAAAATTGGGTTTAAAAATATCTGCTTCCCGAAATGCAAAGAAATTTTTTCTCTTAGGGTCTACAGCCGTAATAATACCAGCCTTCTTACACAACTGAATTGTTTGCTGAATAATTTTTTCTGTAAGTACTCCTTTATTGTAATCTTCAAAAATAACAAGATCAGGATTTGCAGAAGATATATAATCATTTATCTTTTTTAGTATAGCCCGTTCTTCATCGCTATTGAGATCAGTAATAACTTCAGCATCTAACCGCAACATTTGCTGGTTCCGGCTGATGATGCGGGTTTTATTGGTAGTAATTCTGTCAGCACGGGTAAGAAGGTAAGAAGAATCAATATTACTGGTCTCAAATAATTCTTTAAGTATAATTCCTTCCGTATCAGTACCTGTTACAGAAAGAATGGAAACCTTTGCACCCAACGACTGACAGTTCAATGCTACATTGCCTGCACCACCTATCCGGTACTCTTTCTGATATAATGAAACCACGGGCACCGGAGCCTCTGGTGAAATCCTTTCAACCTTTCCCCACATATAGGTATCAAGCATCACATCACCAATTACCCCCACTTTAAGGGAAGAAAAAGATTCAAATAATTTTTTAAAATCTTCCATCCGGTAAATTTCGGGATAATTTTTTCTATTGTGAAATAGAAAATCAGTAAATAGAAATAAGGAGTTATTTAGAATGATAACCTGGAAACAAGGTTCCTTTATTTTTTGAATGAAAGGTTGTTATTACCCTTATCGTAATAGAATCGCAAATTGCAATTCTATTTTACTTTTGGCTTATATAATTCGTTTAGTCCCTTAACCACATCGGGAGTTATATTATAAGCTGTATCTTTTAAATAAAAAAGACCTTGTTCGTAAGAAACTATATAAGAATATTTTTTTGTTTCGTTATATTTCTTTAAAAATTCTTCAATTTTAGATTTTATATCATTTTGCCTCCGCATAGTAAGTTCATTGAACTCTGTATCCAGCTGCTGTTTTCTGTTCTTTATCTGGTCGTCTAATGATTTCAACTCTTGGCTGGCAGTTTCAGACTGAGCCTGAGAGAGAGCTCCCGCCTGCGCCTGGTTTTGATAATAGTTATACCGCTGTTGCATGTTTTTTGAAAGCCTGTCTATTTCGCTATTAATTTCTTCTTCTTTTTTTGCAAGTTCTGCTCTTAATTCTTTTACCAGGTCAAAATTAGCCGCAACAGAATCCATTTCGAAATAGGCCATCCGAAA
>JBKJXQ010000420.1:0-5157 GCA_046716235.1 Chitinophagaceae bacterium | reverse complement strand
TCCCCTTATTCCCGGTATGGCGTAGGAGACCTTGTACCTACCACAAATATTATAAACCGTAGTATCGGAGGTGTAGCGGCAGGATATTCAGATTTTTTTTCTATCAATGTTAATAACCCGCCATCTTATTCAGGTTTTCAAGCCTTGAAAGAAGCTAAATCAAAAAAATTAACTTCCGGAAGGGCCATTCTTGACATAGGCGTTAATATTGAAGGCCGGACTTTGAAAGAACCAGCCACATCAAAAAAATTTGTGGCTAATAATGCTTTGTTTTCTTACGTACAGGTAGGTGTGCCCCTTAAACAAAACTGGGGTTTAAGTTTTGGCCTGCGTCCTATTTCAAGAATCAGCTATAAAATGTTTCGCAACGAAAGATTGAAAGTCCCTTTTACAGGGTTACCTATTGATAGTGCCGTTACCCGTTTTGAAGGTGATGGTGGCTCCTATCTCGCTTCTGTTGGTACGGGTTTTAATCTATTCCGTCATGTTACAAAATATGGCGAACGAAAACTTAGCATAGGTTTTAATGGAGGATATCTATTTGGAGAAAAAAATTACAGTACTAAAAGAATTATTATTAATGATACCATAAGTTATACTCCTGCAAATTTTGAATCGAAAACCAATTTTGGAAATTTATATTTCAATGCTGGTGTACAATATAAAACGGCCATCAGCAAGGAAGTTTTTCTTACCGTTGGTGCGTATGGAAACTGGGGTCAAAAATTGAATGCTACACAAAATATATTGCGGGAAACTTATCAGTTTAATGCTTCTTCAGGAGAAATAAGATTGGACAGCGTATCGGATAAAAGAGATATTAAGGGAATAATAAACCTGCCTTCATCATTTACGGTTGGGTTTGTTGCACAAAAATATCCGGTGCCTGGAAAAGAAGGCGGCTGGCTGTTTGGTATCGATTTTACTCAACAGAACTGGAGTCAGTACCGTTTTTACGGACAAGTTGATTCAGTAAGAAATAAATGGGAAATAAAAGCCGGTGCACAAATAAACCCTGCTCCAAAAAGAAATTATTTTAGTAATGTGGCCTACCGGTTTGGTCTGTTTACCGGACCTGATTATATTAAAGTAGGAAGAAATTTAATGCAGTTTGGAGGTTCATTTGGACTTGGCCTTCCACTGGCAATAAGCCGCCAGGCACCCAATCAGATATCACTTATTAATATTGCTTTTGAATATAGCAAGAGAGGAAATAATAACAATATACTGCGGGAAAATATGTTCAGGGTTTCCATTGGCTTATCGCTTAGTGATATGTGGTTTATTAAAAGAAAGTATGATTAGCCGCCAAACCTCCTGATAAGAGGTTATAAAGTAGCTGCATGAAAAAAAAATCTTCTATTATATCCGCAGGTTACTTCAGCAACATCCCTGTTTATTTTTTTTCATTTACTGTTGGTATGTTCTTATTTTTTTTACTGGGCAGTTGTGAGAATGATCAGAAAAAAATCGACAACCTGACCAGGAAAGTGGTAATGAAAGAAGAAGCGATAAACATTGAAAGCTACCTTAGCCAATCAGGTAAAATGAAGGCAAAGCTGAAAGCTCCATTAATGCTAAGGGTGTCTGAGGATACAGCGTATGTAGAGTTTCCTAAAACACTGCATGTTGATTTTTATAATGACAGTACTAACATAGAAACAAGGCTGGATAGTAAATATGGGAAGTATTATCAGAATCTTGGTAAAGTGTATCTGAGAGATAGTGTGGTAGTGATAACGGTGAAAGGGGATACACTCAAAAGCCCTGACTTGTGGTGGGATCAAAATACTAAATTATTTTACACCGATAAGTATGCCATTTATCATGGCATCGGTAAAAATATTTATGGAGGAAAAGGATTAGTAGCCACACAGGATTTAAAAAGCCTGATCTTTAATCAACCTACCGGAACGGTACAAGTATCCGAAAACGGCTTTCCCAAATAAACAGATCATTCAAAAACATCAAGTCATGTCATTTCAAAACAAAACAGTTCTCATTACCGGTGGCACCCGTGGCATTGGTAAAGCTATAGCCCTACGTCTTGCAAAAGAAGGAGCTAATATTGTTATTGCTGCTAAAAGTGTAGAAGAAAATGCAAAGCTGGGCGGCACCATCTTTACTGCCGCTGCCGAAGTGGAAGCAGCCGGAGGAAAAGCATTAGCAGTACAATGTGATATACGTTTTGAAGACCAGGTACAAAATGTAATAGACAAAACAATAGAAAAATTTGGCGGCCTTGATATATTAATCAATAATGCTTCTGCTATTTCACTTACGGGTACAGAACAAACAGAACCAAAACGTTTTGACCTGATGCATGATATTAATGTGCGGGGAACTTTTTTTGTAACAAAAGCCTGTATACCGCATTTAAAAAAAGCAGAAAATCCGCATATACTTACTTTATCGCCCCCTATAAATCTCGATCCTAAATGGTTTGATAAACATGTGGCCTATACCATTACCAAATTCAGCATGAGTATGATGACGATTGGCTGGGCAAAGGAACTAAAGAAAGATCGTATTGCTGCTAATGCACTATGGCCAAGAACAACGATTGATACTGCAGCGGTAAGAAATTTGCTCGGTGGACAAGTGTTAGCCAATATGAGCCGCACAGTAGATATACTGGCTGATGCAGCTTATTATATTTTGCGCCAACCTTCAGGAGAATGTACCGGCAATTTATTTGTTGATGAACAGGTACTGGCAAAAGAAGGCATTACGGATTTAGAAAAATATTCGGTGGTGCCCGGCGCACAGTTATATACTGATTTGTTTGTATAAAGAATAAGGTTGGCCATTATCAACCGGATACTATTATTTACAAAAATTAAAAGGCAATCTGAACTGGTTCAGACTGCCTTTTGTAATTAAAAGAACCTTAACGCTAACTATTTTCGATTACCTATAATAATTGCAGCCATTGCCATCGCAGTATCTTTTAATAAATTACCCATATTGCCATCCATAGCAGGTTTTAAATGAAGGGTAAGCACAAATACAATTAGCATAGCCGCCAATAAATAACAGGCCAGCGTTTTATATTTATTAATAATAATAGCAATGGCTGCTAATATTAATGCAGTGCCGGTAACATACACCCAGATACTGGCATCGCCAGGCATAGAAGAAGGAACCAGGGTTGCCATCATATCCGTTTTCCTAAAATGGTTAACCCCGAACATGACTATAACAAGTGCAAAAACTAATTCGGCTAACTTGGAAGGAATAAATGGTTTCATTATAGTTGGTTTTAGATGTTGAACCTACAACAATTTTGAAGATGTAACTATATTGAATTATTTCCTGTTCATAAGTTGTGAAATTAAAAAGCCATCCTCATTATAATAGGATGGCTTGTAAGGTAATCAATCAATAAATTAATCAGCTGTTTTCTCCTGCCTGTTTTCAGGCCGCATCTGCGGAAAAAGTAATACATCCTGTATAGAAGACTGGTTAGTTAGAAGCATACAAAGCCTGTCTACCCCAAAGCCAATACCGGAAGCAGGTGGCATTCCATATTCCAATGCACGGAGAAAATCATGGTCAATAAACATCGCTTCATCATCACCCCGTTCAGATAATTTTACCTGCTCTTCAAAACGTTCCCGTTGATCTATCGGGTCATTCAGTTCAGTGTATGCATTGGCAATTTCTTTTCCATTGATGATGAGTTCAAACCGCTCTACTAATCCTTGTTTATCCCGGTGTTTTTTTGTTAACGGACTCATTTCAACAGGATAATCAATAATAAAAGTGGGTTGTACATAATGATGCTCACATTTTCCACCAAAAAGTTCATCAATAAGTTTACCTTTACCCATAGTATTGTCAACGGGTATATGCAGTTGTTTACAAACGGAACGAAGCTGTTCTTCATTCATACGGCTTACATCAAAACCCGTATGTTCATGTATTGCATCATAGATGGTAATTCGTTTAAAAGGGGCTTTAAAGGAAATATTTTTGTCACCAACTATTACATCTGTATTTCCACAAACATCCTGTGCTGCTTTTTCAAGTAGTTGTTCGGTAGTCTCCATCATCCAGAAATAATCTTTGTAAGCCGTATAAAATTCAAGTATGGTAAACTCCGGATTATGGGTGCGGTCCATACCTTCATTGCGAAAGTTGCGGCTGAATTCATATACCCATTCAAATCCGCCAACAATTAATCTTTTTAAATAAAGTTCATTGGCAATACGTAAATACAATGGAATATCCAGTGCATTATGATGTGTAATAAATGGCCGTGCAGCAGCTCCACCGGGTATGCTTTGTAGTACAGGTGTGTCTACTTCCAATGCGCCACGGCTATTTAAAAACTCACGGATAGAATTGATAAGCTTAGTTCTTTTAAGAAAAGTTTCTTTTACGGAAGGATTAATAATAAGATCTGCATACCGCTGACGGTATTTGAATTCAGGATCCGTTACCGCATCAAATGTTTGCCCTTCAGCTTCTTTTACTACCGGAAGCGGACGAAGTGATTTGCTTAGCAAGGTAAGCTCTGTTACATGCACCGATGTTTCGCCTGTCTTGGTTATAAAACCATACCCTTTAATGCCAATGATATCACCAATATCAATTAATTTTTTCCAGACAATATCGTATAATGTTTTGTCTTCGCCGGGGCAGATATCATCACGACGGATATACAATTGTATCCGTCCATGGGTATCCTGTATCACACAAAAATTGGCTTTGCCCATATCCCTTACACTCATGATGCGGCCGGCAAGGCATACTTCAGTAAATTGTTCTTTATTTTCTGCACTAAATTTCTCTTTTATATAAACGGAATTACTGTTGATGGGAAAGAGCGGAGCGGGGTAGGGTTCAATACCCATAATAATTAACTCGGCCAGCTTTTCACGACGCAGAAGTTCCTGCTCAGACAGATGATGTGGTGTACTCATTACAAAATCACTTTTTCAAATAGATAATGCTATTTTTTTTGACGGCAGGCAAAGGTACTGGTAAAGGTGAAGCAGGCAAAGACAAAAAAGCCCCTCTTTCTGATTACAAGAGTGGGCTATTGTGCAATATCACCGATCAAATAATTTTTAAATTGTCTTCACCGGTGCTTCCTGAACTATAGTTTTTTTCTTTTTTTTACCGAGGATGGCTTTTATAGTAATTATAAGG
>JBKJXQ010000419.1:0-3044 GCA_046716235.1 Chitinophagaceae bacterium | reverse complement strand
GAGGAAGCAACCAATATTATAGAAGGACAACTTGAAAAGTTTGATAAAATAACCCATCCCGATAAGGATAAGGAATAGCTTTAGTTATCAATCTACAATAAATAATTTGCAACCAGTGGGAGAAGATGTCCGGTGGGCTTCGCTACCATCTCCTGTAAAATAGCACATGCCTTTGGTTAGTTTCATAATACGGCCATCTCTTAGTTCGGTATTCATCTCACCTTCCAGGCAAAGAATAATATGGCCTTTGCTGCACCAATGGTCCGCCAGGTAGCCGGGTGTATATTCCACCATCCTTACCCGGATATCATTCATTTGTTGAATTTGCCAGTAAGCCATACCGGTTTCACCTTTGTATTCTTCCTTGGGGATGGAAGACCAGTTGATGGTTTGAAAGGGGAAGGAAGAAAGTTTCAATTATTATTTTATTTATAAAATTATAAATTACTGCATCTCTTCCACCCACTTATCCCTGTCATCCGGGCTAAACTTCCAAGGTGCAAAATTATTTTCTACGTTGCTGAACATACCAGCCCATTCCTGTGGAGAGTTACTTTCTTCCATTACGAGGTATCGGCGTAGTTGCACAATAATATCCAGCGGACTGATACTGACAGGACATTCCTGTACACATGCATTGCAGGTGGTACAGGCACGAAGTTCTTCTACTAAGATATAATCATGAAGTAATGATTTGCCATCATCTTTAAATTCCTTGTTAACAGAAATATTTTTTCCAACTACTTCCAACCGGTCACGGGTATCCATCATTATTTTCCTCGGCGATAATAATTTGCCGGTTTGCGTAGCAGGACAAGCAGCTGAACATCTGCCACATTCTGTACAGCTATAGGCATCCATCAAATTCTTCCAGCTTAAATCCATCACATCTTTTGCTCCAAATTTCTGCACAGCAGCAACTTCTCCTGTTGGAGCCAGTTCAGGCTGCATGGCATACAACACTTCTTTTTGAATAGATTCCATATTATCCATCTCACCCATTGATTTCAATCTGGCATAATATGCATTGGGAAATGCCAATACAATATGAAGGTGCTTGGAGTAAGGCAGGTAATTTAAAAATGCAAATATGCCAACTATGTGCAGCCACCAGCAAACTCGTTCAACTATCTCTACTGTTTCATTATTTATTCCATTAAATAAGGGATGCAGGTATTGCGAAACAATAAAATTACCTGTTGGATTTGCGGCGTAATGTTCAATGCCTCTTGTTTGTAGTAAGGTGTCGCTTGCATTCAGCAATAAAAAGAGAGACATTAAAACTATCTCTATAATCAATATATAATTAGCATCGCTTCTTGGCCATCCATCTAAATCTTTACTGATAAAGCGTTTTAATTTTATCACATTCCTGCGGATCAGAAAAACGATTACAGCTACCAGTACCAGTACTGCCAGTATTTCAAAACTATTAATCAGAAAAATATAGAAACCACCCAATGGGGCAGCAAACATCCGGTGCGTTCCAAAAATGCCATCCAACACAATCTCCAGCACTTCAATATTAATAATAACAAAACCAGCATACACAAAAAAGTGCAGCACGGCTACGAGGGGATTGCGAAACATTTTCTTTTGACCAAAAGCCAATAGCAAAACATTACTCCATCGTTTACCGGGATTATCATTAAAGTCTTCATCACGGCCCAGCCGGATATTGCGGCTGATCTCTTTTATTTTTTTAGTAAATAACCAGATGGCAATACCACTGATGAGTATAAACAGAATTTGTTGAGCAATTTGCATGGCAGTCGATTACAGGTGCTAATTTACGGCTTGCAAACCACGAATTAACACAATTACATCAATTGATAAGAAATAAAATAGCACTCGTTAAACATATTGACGGCAATTCATGAAATTCGTAGAAATAAACAAGAGTTTTCGCCGGCATAAAAGGAAATTGTTACTATTGCCTTTGAAATAAAATCTAAAGGATTAGGCCTATAACCTGTAGCATTCGATAAACTCAGGCTGACAGCTCTTATCAGGAAACCCTAACATAGTTTTATTAGAAATGAACAGCATGAGCTTTAAATTTTCCATTGGAAAATTCGAGACTCGGTGCGGGGAATTTAAATGCACTTAAAACCGTCAACAAAAATTTTACTCCTTTTTTATTTGTTTTAATTTTTGTCAGGTCAATATCCGGTGAAAGGAACCATTGACGGTAACGTTTTATATCTAGCCGGTTGAAAGTAATATTTCCATTATCATCTTTACCAATATTCTCGGTGCCACCAAACAAACCTTCGGCACCATAGCCCACCGAAACAGATAGCCAGGCAGGAAGATTGGAGTTTTTGAAAAATGGTTTCAGGTTAATGCTAGCCCAATAGGTTTGCCCGTTATAATCTTTTAGTAAACGTTCGGCAGAAGTAATGCCAAATAATTTATCGCTTCGTTGGTTTAATTGCGGATCGCTGTAATTTTTACGGTGAAAAGAAAATTTCAGTTTAATGCGTTGGTCATTCCAGGTAAGCTCCTGAGCAACTAATGCAGAACTCCCTAAAATATTGGCACTAAAATCTGACCAGCTCCATCCCCAGCCGGCACTAAAGCCATCGAGTACTTCAATAACAGTTTGATAGAAAGCACCACTCATACCGCCAAGCCAGATGCGTTTCTTTCTGTCAATACCTGTCCATCGCCACATTTCCATGCTGGCACGACTTTCAATATAAGCACTATAAAGATGACCCACTTTATCCACTTGTTTCCATTCCGGAAAATCATTGAAAGTATGAAAACTGGTTTGTTTATATTGGCTGTACCAGGCAGATGATAAAGCAATCATAACACCACTATAACCGATAATATTCGCACTGCCTACGAACCATATTCTTTTTTTCTTTTGTTCGGGAGATAGTGTGTCAGTTTTATAGTTATATAAAATATTTGTGGAGTTGAAACCCACCCCTTTCAAAGATTTGTTTCTGAAAAAATTCTGCTGCCCCTCCCGGGAGGGGATGGAAGCGGTTGATGATTTGAGAAATGATTCAGCTGAATCTATTGTTTGGTGG
>JBKJXQ010000418.1:0-14630 GCA_046716235.1 Chitinophagaceae bacterium | reverse complement strand
TGAAATGTAGTAGTAATAGTATAAACTCCAATAGTGGTAACATTCACATTTATAACTACATTATTATCTGTAGTTAATAATAGTCCTTTAATATAGGCTCCGTTAACTGTCGCACCAGCGCAGGCCCCCGGACCGCCTGTAAGTATAAATGCCGCAGGCCCACCAGCACCAGCAGGCAAAACGGTTACCTGAACATCACAAATAGTACTATCATAGCTAACTACAAAATTATTGACTCCCGCTGAAAAAGGAGTTCCAGTACCCTTTAATGTTACGGAGTTATTGCCTGTATTAGTAAAAGATCCTGTTGCCCTGAAAAAATAACCGTTAATAGTATCCGTTGAAATTATATATGTTCCTGTTTGGCCTACGTTTATATCTACCTTAATTGTGTTGGTTGCGGCTACCAACGATTTTCCAGCCTCATAAATACCGCTTACTGTCTTGGGAAGGCAATCTCCTGATATTTCACTTTGCAAACTTCCATCGGAAGGTTTATTACCTACTTCAAAACTTACTTCTTTCTGGCAACCCATCATTATAAAAAGTAGTACTACCAGGCAATAAAAAAAATTAATTTTCATAAAAGGTGAATATTTACTTAATAAAAGTAGGGATATTTTTTTACCCTGTCCCTGATCAGTCTGTTACAAGCTGTATTAGTTACAGCCAGCCAGAACTTAGTCTTACTTTTGAAATAAAATTGGAATAAATGAAAAACGTTTTTTTCTTGCTTTTATTTTCCGGGATACTTTCCTGCAAAGGTCAGGCCGATTCTTCAAGCAAAGTAAATCCCGATGAATTTATAAAAAAAATCACTGCCAGAGAGGTGCAGCTACTTGATGTACGAACTGCTGGTGAGTTTAAAAGTGGCCATATTGAAAATGCACTTCAGGCCGACTGGAATAATAAGACCCAATTTAATGAAAGGGTTCAATATGTAGACAAGGATAAACCTGTGTATATATATTGCCTGGCAGGTAGCCGTAGTGCTGCTGCGGCTGAATGGATGCGCAAAAACGGATATCATACTATAATAGAATTGGAGGGAGGCATTAATGCATGGAAAAAAGCCGGGAAGCCATTGGAAGGAGGCAGTACTGAAAAACAATTGACGATTGATGAGTACTGGGCCCGTATACCAAAAGATAAAACAACCCTTGTCGACTTTGGGGCAAGGTGGTGTCCCCCTTGTGTAAAAATGGATCCCATACTGGCGGAATTACAGACCAATAAAAAATTAAATTTCTTATTGGTGAAAGTTGATGGAGGCATACATACAGACGTTATGAATGCATTAAATATAGAACCCATCCCCTTTTTCATTGTATATAAAAAAGGAAAAGAAGTTTGGAGAAAACAAGGTGTAGTAAGTAAAGAAGAATTATAGAAACAATTAAAATAGCCTGATAAATAATTTTAATATTTCCTTAAGTTATTCAGGGATGAAAAGGAATTTTTTTACAAAATTCTACGGCTCTTATCAGTAGCGGCCTGATGACTTCTTTATCTTTTGCAGATGGGGCTGATAAAAATAAAATTCACTGGGCACATATCCCAGATATTCATTTGAAGGCAGGTATTATTCCGCAAACAGCTACTGCCAAAGTATTTCTTTATGTGCAGCAATTTAAATTGAAGATTGATTTTATCATTACTGGTGGTGATTTCATTATGAATTTATTACAAACTGAGAATGAAAAATGCCAACGTAATAAAACCTTTTTATAAATTTGATTCGGAACAAACTGATTGGAAGGGAAAATATCCCGGTATTAAATCTTATTGCAATTGAGCCATTCCGGTAATTAGTGGAAAGGGTCATTCCAGGAATTTGTTCCTGTTTATGCTTAGATAGAATCAGTTGATGACGGCCCCTCTAAAAAGAACTGTGATGAATTATGAACAGAACGGCTTATTTTACTCGATCATATTACTGCCATGAATAAATCAACATACCTTAACATTACCTGCTCCTTATTTTTATTATTAGCTGCAAACTTCCTATGGTCACAAACCCCACATGTAGAAGTTTTAACATCTGGCACTGCAACCAGTCTTCGGGGCTTAAGTGTGGTAAATGATAATGTAGTTTGGGTAAGTGGCAGTAAAGGAATGGTGGGCCGGTCAAATAACGGAGGCAAAAACTGGAATTGGTTTACGGTGAAAGGATTTGAAAAATCCGAATTCAGAGATATCGAAGCATTTGATGCCAGTACAGCCATCATTATGGCTATTGCAGAACCAGCATATATTTTAAAAACAACGGATGGTGGTGAATCATGGAAACAAGTCTACACAAATAAAACAAAAGGAATGTTTCTGGATGCCATGGATTTCGCTACTGTGCAGTACGGCATTGTAGTTGGCGATCCTGTCAACAATAAAATATTTATAGCAGAAACTTACGACAGTGGTGAAACATGGAAGGAATTAACAATTACAGACAATCGATTTATCGCCGATTCCGGTGAAGCTTTCTTTGCCTCCAGTGGCACTAATATCCGGCTGATGATTGATAAAAATTTTTATATCGTAAGCGGGGGATTGAAATCAAGATTAATAACAAAATCTGGTATTACTGATCTGCCAGTTTTACAAGGTAAAGAAAGTACCGGAGCTAATTCCATTGATGTATATGATAAGGGGAATGGAAAAGGTAGCAAACGGTTGGTAGTGGTAGGTGGTGATTTTAATAAAGATTCATCCACTGAAAAGAATTGTTTTTACTCCAATGATGGGGGCCGGACATGGAAGGCCCCAAAAACACCTCCACATGGTTATAGAAGCTGCGTTGAATATTTATCTGATAAAGATGTACTGGCCTGCGGATTAAATGGTGTTGATTATTCTTCAAATGGGGGAAAAGACTGGAAATGGGTTAGTAAAGATAGTTTTCACACATGCCGCATTGCTAAATCCGGAAATACAATTTACCTGGCTGGTAACAATGGGAAAGTGGGGAAGCTGGTGTGGAGGTAATCGAAAAAAATAATGCTTTTACATCTTGATACAGAAACCGAATAGACAAGGTGATGATTGAAAACAACCTGAACTTCATAATAGCAAAAAAAATTAACCTGGGCTGATATGAAAAACAAATCTTTCCAGGTTCACTTACTTTGTCTTATTTGAGAAAAAAAAGTACTATAAATTACTCAATATCTCTTTTACACTGGGTCGCTTTTTGTAATCGGACTCAAAAAAACGATAGGTAATGGTTGACTCTTTATCGATTACATAGACGGCAGGTACCGGTAAATATTTACCATTGGTGCCGTTATTTGCTTCCAAATCCAACCCTGAAGTACGGTATCGGGCCACAGTATTTTCGGGCAGCTCATATTCCACATCATACGCTTTCATTATCTTCAATTCTTTATCATATAAAATAGAATAAGTTGCTTTTGTTTTTTCCACGGTCTTTGACACCATCTCAGGCTTTTCGGGTGAAACGGCAACTAATGTAGCTCCTTTATCTATTATAAATTGAAGCGAATCCTGCAACCGGGAAAGCTGTTTATTGCAATAGCGACACCAATGGCCACGATAAAATACTAATACTACTTTGCCTTTTTTCAGCAAATCCTTTAAGTGAACCTCAGTACCATTTTGATCTTTTGCTTTAAAATCAGGAGCTTTGGAAGCAATAAACAATCCTTCTGGTGCTTCCTGTGCAGATACAGAATAAATGGCAAAAGCAAGACAAACCGACAGTAATAATTTTTTCATTGTAATAATTTAGAATGTAAAACTAAGGTTTGAAGAAAATATTGATGGTCAGTCAAATGACGATTAACATAAAATTATTTTTTCCTTACTTTTGAAGCTGTTAACCTTAATTTAAACTAACTCTTTATGGCCAGTCACGATGATAAGTTTCTCACAAAATTGCTTTTTGGATTTGCCGCCGTCATTGCAAGTATATTTATTATTGTATATGCCTGCTTTGAAAGGGTAAAATATGATGATTGGTATGGCTGGGGTTTAGTTGCATCTGTATTACTTTGTAGCGGCCTTTATTTACTACTAAGTGCCTTTGTGCACAAGATGAAATCAGACTTTAGCAAAAGACAGCGATCATAAGAATTACATGAAAAAAAATATTCTGCAGATTAACTAAAGTATTAGTTGATCATAAAGTAAGCTTCCCCCATTAAAAGCAAAAATGATTAAGAAGGTCAGCGGATATTTTTTAAAATGCAGATCATCTAATTTTCCAAACTCAAATCAGTCTCGTTGGTACTAAAAAGTCTGCTCTCACCTGAAACGAGACCAGACTTTTCAAATTAATTAAAATGTTTAAATCGTATTATACTACGGCAGCCTATTCACCTTTCACTAATTCTGTCCCTCTTTTAAATTTCTAAAATCAACTGATACCAATTTGCTTACTCCCGGCTCCTGCATTGTTACACCATATATTACATCCACCGTACTCATCGTCATTTTATTATGAGTAACAATAATAAACTGTGAGTTATCACTGAACTGCCGGATCATATTCGTAAACTTCCCAACATTGGCATCATCCAGCGGTGCATCCACTTCATCCAGTATGCAAAACGGTGCTGGTTTTATCAGATAGATAGCAAACAACAAGGCAGTTGCAGTTAATGTTCTTTCACCACCACTCAATTGTGTTAATGACGATGGACGTTTACCTTTTGGCTTGGCAATTACATCAATACTGCTCTCTGAAATATTTTCCGGATTATCCAGCACCAGGTCGCACTGGTCGTCTTCAGTAAATAACGATTGAAACACTTTGGTAAAGTTTTCTCTGACCTTATGGAATGTATCGAGAAATTTTTGATTCGCTGTCACTTCCACTTCTTCAATAGTTTTTAACAAACTTTCTTTAGCATTTACCAGATCCGTCTTTTGCTCTACGATAAAGTCATATCGTTTTTTCATCTCTGTAAAAGCTTCTATCGCTGTTGGGTTTACATCACCAAGATTTTCCAATCTTTTCTTCATCCTGTCTGCTTTTTCCTGCAATTCTTCTACTGGTATCTCCCCTGCCCTTGCTTCTCCCAATATATCTTCCAGGTTAATCCTGAATTCTACATTCAGCCTTTCCTTCATACCGGCTAATTGCAGTTTCAGTTCATTAAGCTTATCCTTAATAGCCGCCAGCATATATTCAACCTGTTCTTTTTCCTTCACCTGGTGGCGGATAGCACTTTCTTTTTCAGCCAGCTGATTACGAAAATTATAATACGATTGATCAGCTTCATTGAGATTCTTTTCCTCTTCTTCTTTCCTCTTTAGCATTTGCAGCAATCCCTCTTCAATTTCTTTCAGCAATTGTGCCGATTGTTCAATGTTGAAACTTGTATCAGAAAGTTGAGTGGTATTATTTTCAATTTGTTGTTTCAGGTCATTTAACTGGTTAATTTTAAAATCCAGCTCCTGCCGCAATCCATTTATTTTACTTTGTTGCTTTGTTACATTCAGGTTAAATTCGTTGTACTGCCTGTTTGCTTCGTTAAAATCTGCTTCTGCTACTTTAAAGGCTTCATCTGCTTCTGCCAGCTTGTTAGCATTTATTTGCAACAACTCGTTAAACTCTCCCAATTGATTTCTAACACCTGCTACTGATTCATGTGTTTGCTCCAATTGCAGGTTCAGTTCTTCAATTCTATGATGACTGTTGGTCTGCATGGAGTGAAGGTTCTCTAATTTATTTTGTAATGAGAATACTTCATTCGTCAGTTGCTGTATTTCTTTTTCAGTACCACGGATAGCGGTTTCTCTCAGGTCTTCGTTAAAAGCAATTACTTCATTATGCCTTGCCTGTATTTCAGAACGAAGAGCTTCTACAATCGTATCCTGTTCAGCAATTTCATCCTGCAACTTTTCTAAATTCTTTACCCGGCCGATTTTCTTTCCTTCAATCATACCTACACTACCGCCCGTTAATGAATATTTTCCTTTTACATATTTACCGGTTTTTTCTATTACTACAAAGCCATTACTATTCTGTAATGCATCTTCACTATCAGCAATAAATACATTGCCCAGCAAATGTTCAGCAAGCTTCCTGTATTTTTCTTCTACTTCCACCACACTCAATGCGGGAATAGCTCCTTCGAGGCTATGCGAGGATAGAGTGGCATCATTACCATTCACTTTATCTAATAAAAAGAAGTTGGCCTTACCTTTTTTATTCTCATCCAGTAGATGAACAGCTTTCAATCCTTCCATCAAATCATTCACCACATAATAACTAAGATAAGGCTCCAGGACATTCTCTAAGGCAGTTCTGTATTCTTCATTTACATATAGTACATCGGAAAGTATCGGTGAGTGGTGATTCCAGTTATCATTGTTATGTAAAAACTTAACAGAATCAGGATAACCCTCCATTGAGTCGATCATGCTTTTCAACAGATCATGTTCATTTTTTTTAGCATCCAGTTTTCGGGTCTCGTCTGCCAGGTTATTACGAAGAGCTTCCAGTACTGATTGTGTTTGGAGTATTTGTTCTTTGGTATTTTCCTGGTGGTGTTGCAACTGTTCCAGATCTACTTTCTTAATCCCCAGTTCTTTTTCTTTCAATCCTCTGTCACTTTCAAGATGGTGCCGTTGCTCCTCTCTTTGCTTTCTTTCTTCTTCCATCTGGCCTATTACCCGTTGCAGGTTTTGTACAGATGTATCAGCTACTGCCACTTTTTTCTCTGCATCAAACTGGTTACGCTGTACCTGCTGGTATTCGGTGCGGAGCTGATTCAATGCTTCCCTCTTTTCATCCAGCACTTCACGTTTTGCATTTACATCATTGCTTAGTTGGGTCAGTTGCTCACTCAATAACGCCAGCGACTTTTCCTCTTCAACTACCTGTTGATTGGTAAAGCCCATACTTTCTTCAATACCTTTCAACTGTCCCTCTGCTTTTTGTAAAAAATCTTTCAGGCTGGTTTCTTTTTCACTCAGGTGCTCAAGGCGTTGTGCAGATAAATTTTTATCATTCTCTTTTGTGCGGACGGTTTGCAACATATCATTGAAAGCATGCTGCATACTCTGTAACTGTCTTTCTTTTTCAATAAATACCAGCTTTTCCTGTTCCAGCTCCGCTTCCTGTGTGCCTATCTCTGCCTCCAGCTTATGTTTCTTATCTGTTTCAATTTCCTGTTGTTCATTTAAGTCTTTGTAAGTAAGGTTGAATCCTTCCAGCGAAGCCTTTGCCAGTTCAATACTTACTTCCCGATAATCTTTTTTTATTTCATGATATTTCTCAGCTTTCTTTGCCTGACTTTCCAATGCCTTTAACTGGTTGTTAATTTCAAATACCAGGTCCTCAATGCGGGCCAGATCCTGTTCCGTGGCATCAAGTTTTAGTTTTGCTTCTTTCTTACGGGTTTTGTAAATGGAAATGCCGGCAGCCTGTTCCAGCATTTTACGGCGGCTATTCTCTTTGTCTTTAATTAAATCGTCTACCATACCCAATTCGATAATAGCATAACTATCGGTGCTGATACCCGTATCCATAAAGAGATTTTGGATGTCTTTCAACCGGCATTGCACATCATTCAGGCGGTATTCACTTTCGCCACTTTTATAAAACTTACGGGTTACTGTTACGGTGGTAAACTCTGTTGGCAGAAGGTTTTTAGTATTTTCAAAAGTAAGGCTTACCTCGGCAAGACCGCTGGCACTGCGGGTTTTGGAGCCATTGAATACAAGGCTGTCAAGGTTTTCACTCCTCAGGTGACTTATTTTTTGTTCGCCAATAACCCACCGTATACTATCTACAATATTTGATTTACCACAACCATTGGGGCCAACAATTCCGGTGATGTTGTCGTCAAAACTTACTACTGTTTTGTCGGCAAAACTCTTAAAGCCTTTGATTTCTAAACTTTTTAATCTCACGGTTTTTTAGGTTTAATTATTGGTTAAGTGTAGCGGCGAATTTAAGCAATTGAAACATAAAAGCGGGTTTGGCTATCAGGCAGTTATTAACACTGAATAAGGGAAAATGTGAGTAGAAAATTCGGTTTACCCGCTGTAATTTTTATGGTATCGGTTGTTGCGACGTACCATTTGAGGTTATATTTTACCAAAGCTTTTTAGATAAAATATATTTTACTTCTTTTTTGTTTTAAAGTTTAAAATGTATTACATCAAAATCACACAATTACTTTTGCTCATTGTGCCACCTGTTGAATATATTTTGCGGGAATATAGAAATTTGATATGCGTATGCAATTAACTAAAAAGTATTTTTTAATGTAAAAAAAATATACATGCTTCTTTCCATTATAATCAACCAGGGTGAATGTATTTATTCAGCATATATTAAACAAAGTCAACCAATTTGAAAATATATTGTGCCATCGGTACTATTTAAGAAATTTTTATTTAATAACATTTAGAGACTGTGGCATAGTTTTTTCCTATTTATATCAAAACCAATAGTATGATACCAACTTGCTCAACAGCGGTTACAAAAAAACTTGCATTCCGCTATATACTGGAAAATATAGATTATCGTAAAAGGTGTATGCATTTACAGCATATTATTTCACTGGGTAAATTAAATAATGTGTGGTCTAAGGCATTAAATCTATATTTTGATATTCCTTTTAAAAGTATTCCATTTAAAAAATTCAATAAAAATTAAAATATTTGTCAATTCTTATTGGAGAGAAATAGTTGAATAAGAAATTATTACATCTCATTAGTTATAAAAGCTTTATCATTTGGATGAATGGGCCATTTTTTCTTTTTAGAATAGACGCCGATAAAAGAAGCTCCAAAATATAAAATAAAAGAAGAATAGAATACAAATAATAAGACTAACACAAATGAACCGGAAGCTCCATACAGTTTGCCGATATTACTATCCACAAGTAAAATCTTTAATACAAAACGACCCGCAGTGAATAATGTAGCGGTAAGTAATCCACCAATTAACGAAGCTTTCCAGGATGGCCTCCCATCTGCCAGGAAACGAAATAACATGATAAACCAGGCTGCTACAATAATTACACTTGCAATTTCACCAAGGAAACCTTTTAGATAGCTACCACCACCCTGCCAGATAGAATCAATATAATTTCCGGCTATTATCTGCAGGCTTTCCAGCAACACATCAGCAAAAAATAAAAGACCTGCCAACATAATTACAGCAAATGATCTTAAGCGGATGCTTATTAAAAAAAGAAGACCTGGCCTTTCTTTAACTCCTATTTCCCATAGCTGATTAAGCGAATCCTTAATAACATTGAACAAGGTAGTGGCAACAAAAAAAAGAAAGACAAATCCAATCACTATTACATACCAGCTATCACTAAATCCACGAATACTTTTCATTACAATTTTCACCTGATCAGCTCCACCTTTTCCGAATGTATTGGAAAGACCGTCAAGTAATCCGTTTCCCATGTTCCGGCGGCCTACAAATAATCCAAATAGTTGAGCCAGTAGAAAAATAATGGGGGGCAATGCAAAAGTGGTGAAAAAAGCAGTGGCCCCGGCCATTCTTAGTGGATCGTTTTTTTGAAATAATGAGAGAGAGGGTCGAAAACAATTTATGAGTATCAATAATTCATTTTGTTTTGATTTTTCTTTCATAATTAGTGTAAAGATAAAATAATACTCTCCGGCTACTGCAGATCATTTTTTACTTGGTTCTGAATTATATAATCCATATCCGTTCTTGTGATTCATCAAAATAGCCACGACATGCAACATTTGAATATATTTGGTATATGGAATTATTTGATGTTATCATAATTGGCGGTGGCCCGGGGGGATTAAATGCTGCCGTGGTTTTAGGAAGATGTAAACGAAAAGTTTTAGTATTTGATCATCGGCAGCAACGCAACCGTTATTCACATGGCATGCATAATTTCCTTACAAGAGATGACATGCCTCCTGCTGAATTTTTGAAAATAAGTCATAAAGAATTAAAAAAATACGGTGTAAAAATATTATATGCAGAAATAAAAGATGCAAAAAAAAATAGAGACGAAACATTTATAATCAATGATAAAAACGATAAAGTTTACCATTCGAAAAAACTTATTCTCGCCACCGGATTAGCAGACAGGTTGCCGGACATTCAAGGCATTAAACAATTTTACGGTAAATCAATATTCCATTGTCCCTACTGCGATGGTTGGGAAGCCAGCAATAAAAAAATAGGCGTATTTGCAAAAACTAAGGCTGGAATTGATCTGGCACTTACACTTTCTTTATGGAGCAAACAAGTCACGTTATATACTGATGGTTCAAAATATTTAAGAAAAAAAAATCGGGACTTATTAGAGAAGAAAAATATTTCAATAATATATACTACCATCGCCTCTTTTGAAGGAAGCCGGAAACAATTAAAAAACATTGTTTATACGAATGGTGAAAAAGCTGGTTGTGATGCCTTATTTTTTTCCAATGGGTATGATGTGCAGTGTACCCTTGTTGAAAGTCTCGGATGTATTATTGATAAAAATAAAGTTGTGATAACCAATAAATCACAACAAACAAATATTCACGGGTTATATGTTGCCGGAGATGCTTCAAAAGATATGCACTTTGTAGTTGTCGCCGCTGCAGAAGGGGCCAAAGCAGGCGTTTATGTAAACAAAGAATTAATGAAAGCTGAAAATAAATAGCTTTTTTGTCCGCTTTTAAATATTTACCGAATCATATACAATTACTTTTTGCCAGAGCGGAGAACATTCTTCCACAAATTTTAAATGGATGGGATCCACCTGATAGCTATCCTGATCTGCTTTATTATCAAACAATACCAACCAGGAAACAGCATACGAACCATCTATTACTTCCCGGCTTGTGGTAGCGGGTTTACCTATTTGATACTGCCTGATTGTTTTAACTGCGGATAGTTTTTTTAATCCTGCCACCAGTTTATTAAGGTCTTCTCCATTACCAGTATTCTTCAGCCAGAAGTAAACATGGTGTACAAATACATCTTTCATTTCTTTTTCCGTGTGGTTTAATGAAGCTGATAAAATTGTTCCTGCCATTGCCATTTTACCGGCATCGGCAATAAAACTACGGCGGGAAAGCTTAGGCATATCAAATATTTTCCCGAATATAAAAAAAACAACTTAGATATTCTCAATGACTATCAACAAAACAATAATTATTACCCAAACAAAATTTTATTGTTCCACCTAAACTTTTCAGGAACTTTATTGTTAAATATTTGTATAATTTAAAAAAACAACAATGAAATTTTTCCAATTTTTCCCTGCAATCAGTTTAGCTGCTGTTATTTTATTTACTTCCTGTAAAAGCACTGATAAAAAAACGGAATCTGAAACAAAAGAACCTGCTCTAAAGGAAGAAAATATTACTTACACAGGTGACAGTATTACCATGAATGGTTATGTAGTATACGATGAAAATATAAAAGGTGCCAGGCCTGCTGTATTAGTGGTGCATGAATGGTGGGGACTGAACGACTATGCAAAAATGAGAGCAAGGGAACTTGCCAAACTTGGCTATATCGCTATGGCGCTGGATATGTATGGAGAGGGCAGACAGGCCGACAATCCTGATTCCGCTGGCAAGCTTGCCACTCCCTTTTATATGAATCCGAAAATGGCTAAAATCCGTTTTGATGCAGCTTTAGCAAAATTATTAACCTACAGTCAGGCAGATGCCAGTAAAACTGCTGCTATTGGTTATTGTTTTGGCGGTGCTCAGGTTATAAATATGGCCAAGTTGGGCGACAATTTAAAAGGTGTTGTTAGTTTTCATGGAAACCTGAATGTGGTTCCGGCTAATAAAGATTTATTGAAAGCGCAGATATTGGTTTGTCATGGAGCGGAAGATCCTTTTGTCCCTCAGACGGAAGCAGATCAATTTAAAAAGCAAATGGACTCTATCGGTGCAAAATATACGTTTAAAGCTTACGAGGGGGCTACTCATGCTTTTACCAATCCAAATGCTACTGCGATGGGAGCAAAATTTAATATTCCAATAAAATACAATGCAGCAGCCGATACTGCTTCCTGGAAAGACATGAAGGAGTTTTTTAGTTCTATCTTCAAATAAGCATTTTTTATTGTAAAATGTTTTACGGGGCTCAATAAACCCAGTTATTTTTGTATTATATGTTCATTATTAATAACTTAGAAGTATTATTTCATATTGAATTATAGAATATACGGAGATTTTTAATCAGGATTAATACTGTTTAAATTAAAAAAGCCCGGAAAAAATACTTCGAAAAAATACGAGTGTTTACTATGAGTTATAAGATTCAGTTTCTATTTTGTGAGCCCATTGAAGATAAAAATCGACTCCTTGAAAAAAGATTTCACCCTTATATTGATAGCGACGCTCCTTTTTTCAGCTTGCAGAAAAGAGCAAAATTTTCTCCCGGAATTACTTAAATCTCAAAAAGCAGAAGAAGCTTGTTTGCTACAGACAGAAAATCCCATAGGCCGTTCCTATTCTTCCGATTCGCAAATTTCCATGAACAAATCCAGGAAAAGCTGCGGTCTTATCACTTTAAATATTAAAAATTATTGGGTGTACCAGGATTCTGTTTTTACAGATGGTTTGTTTACAAAGGTTCAATATGATACACTTCGATTTAATCCGGTTTTAAAAACACTTCCTGATGGCCTTGTTTGGTGGGAAGGTGATATGTCTGTTGGCTTACCCGAAATGATATATGTCAACGATTCTGCCATATTTACTTTAGAAGAACGGCTTTATACACAAGGGATAAGTGATGTAAAAAAAGATTTTAGTCTTTTTGAGGGAGATTCAATACGCTATCTCACCAATTTTGAAGATGCTGCTGCTATGGGACGTTCTATTAAATTGAAGACATCCGTTAAAACTCCTGCGGGAACTTTTACTGATTGTATTTACGTTGAAAAAAATGCCCGCAATTACCGCAGAGATCTGTTAGTCTTCAAACCAGGCCTTGGTATAATAAAATATATAGTAGAGAGAGCACAAATGGGAGAACGGGATTTAAAAATTCAACAAGTATTAACACTTGTTTCCTTCCACTTCGAATAAAACACAATCACCTCTTAAAACTGATTTTATTTACTTCAATTAGGTTATGCTTTTTAAAAGCAGGCATCAATCTTCTTGTAACCCACACTAAGAATAGTTTTTTTACCAGTTCATTATTCCGATAATCCATATACCCGATACCCGGGTAATTTACTGTAGCCATGTATCCTGGAAAATCATGAACAAGAGATATGAATGATGGGCAAATGGTAAAGCTAAACTCTTCTAAAGTATTTAATAAATCCAATCAACGTCAATTTTTTTATTAAGAATCAAATGCATTGTAAAAATGACATAAGCCTATGATATAAAAGTCAGATATTTCTCCTAATATAATTTTCAGTTGCAATAGAAGGGCCTTTACGATTATTGGCAGGAGACAGAACTCATCCGCAAAATTGAAAAGCCTGCTGCTTTCGCAACAGGCTTTTTCTCTCTTTAACGCTATTCAACAAATCTTAGGGTAAGGTTATTAATTTTTCTTTGCTGCCATTATCCCAGGTAAGTAAAGCTTTATTATCACAGTCACCATTATGCGGTGCGCCATAATTAAGCATCAATACCCTGTCATTAATTTTAATCTTCAATACTCCATCGCTGATCCAATGACAAGTTACTTTTTTAATTAATGGAGTTTCTGTGTCAAGTATAATACTGAGGCCACCATTAAATTCAGTCTTTGATCTTCCTTCAATGCTGAAGACATCATCCCGAATGATACGGGTAGAACCCCCTTCAATTTGTTTTATATATTTCAGACTTTGATAGCTGTATCCTCTTCCATTAGGAAAAGTAACTTTACCGCCTGTTACCTGCACAGTAAATTTTATATTACCATTCTCACTTAAATTAGTGAAAGTTTTTGTTCCTTCGATGTGTGCACGGTTAAGGTAAAAATTCTGAAGTAAAATTGTCATAACAGAACCAGAACGACGTATAGGGCCTGTAAGATAAATCAGAATAACACCTTTACGGTATTTACCATCTGCACCAAGACAACCATCACCAAAATCTATAGTTATCTTTTTGGGATATGTATTGTCATTTGGCAATACAGTTATTGTGGCACAAAGACCAATGCGTAATTTCAATTCTTCAAAAGTGGGTGCAAAACGTTGAGCTGTATTTTCCAAACGTCCATATACACTTGCTTCACCTTCTTCTTCGCCTGCAATCATACTCACATCTTCCACATCATCAAAACTGGCATCTGCCTGTGTGCTTTCGTCAGATAAATTGGTGGCTTCTTCTTCCGTTACAGTGCTGTCGGAAGTAGTACTGAAACTATTTTCTTTTTGACAGGAAAAAAGAACTAATGAGAATATTACTGCAAAGGCAGCAATAGTGATCCGGGTTAATGATAAAGTTTTCATGGCTATACTTTTTGTTTTTAAATTATTTACGCTACTTAGGAACAAGCCGGAGAAAGAAAGTTTAATGGCTCGTTAAAAAATTATATTTTCCTGTTCAGTATGAAGACAATAATCAGGTATTTACGGGAGTATTTTTACGATATAAACAAGGTTGTTCTATTTCTGGTGTCAATTTATACAGCGGTATTTATATTCTGTAACTATTATTATAATATTGATGCTGCTATTCGTGAGGCCCATTCA
>JBKJXQ010000417.1:0-3786 GCA_046716235.1 Chitinophagaceae bacterium | reverse complement strand
TATGGCAGATATTTTTGAACGATTACTGAAGAATGCGGGACCTCTTGGTCAACACCGTGAAAGAGCTCATGGATATTTTGCTTTTCCAAAACTGGAAGGGGAAATTGGCAGTCGTATGCTATTTCGTGGGCAGGAAATGATTGTATGGAGTTTGAATAATTACCTGGGCCTCGCCAACCATCCGGAAGTAAGAAAAGCAGATGCCGACGGTGCAGCACAATATGGTTTGGCCACTCCAATGGGAGCAAGGATGATGAGCGGTAATAGCAATCTTCATGAACAATTAGAAGCTGACTTAGCTGCATTTGAAGGAAAAGAAGATGCTGCTTTGCTTAACTACGGTTACCAGGGTATGGTAAGTGTAATAGATGTTCTTTGCAGCCGGCATGATGTAATAGTGTATGATGCAGAAAGCCATGCCTGTATAATTGACGGTCTGCGTTTGCACCCGGGACACCGTTATGTTTTTAAACATAACGATCTGGAAGATTTTGAAAAACAAATGCTACGGGCTTCAGCATTAGTAGAAAAACAAAAAGCCGGAGGCATACTTGTTATAACAGAAGGAGTGTTTGGTATGGCTGGCGACCAGGGAAAGTTAAAAGAAATTGCGGGTCTTAAAAGCAAATATGATTTCAGACTACTCGTAGATGATGCACATGGCTTTGGTACATTGGGCAAAACTGGAGCCGGTGCCGGTGAAGAACAAGGCTGCCAGGATCAGATTGATTTATATTTTTCCACCTTTGCAAAATCGATGGCTTCCATCGGTGCTTTTATAGCAGGTGACAAACAAATTATTGATTATATACGCTATAATATCCGTTCACAAATTTTTGCGAAAAGTTTACCCATGCCCTTGGTCGTGGGTAATTTAAAAAGATTGGAATTGCTGCGTACACAACCACAACTGAAAGACAAATTGTGGGAAAACGCCAAAAAACTTCAGGGCGGTTTAAAAGCAAGGGGCTTTGATATTGGCAAAACAGATTCAGTTGTTACCCCGGTATATATGAAAGGTGGTTTAGAAGAAGCGACAGCTATGGTAATGGACATACGGGAAAACTATCACATCTTCTGTTCCATCGTAGTGTACCCGGTAATTCCAAAAGGGCATATCATTTACCGCCTCATTCCTACAGCAGTACATACCGATGAGGATATTGAAAAAACACTGGAAGCATTTACTGTTACAAAAAAGAAACTGGATGCCGGACAATACGTAGCTGATTCCATTCCTGATATGGCAGAAATAACAGGCAAACGCTTTGATTATATGACTGATATTCCAAAAAATAAATAATATTTTTTCTATTTTCTTTTTTTGAAGAAATGATCAAAAAGCTCTGCTAATACAGAGCTTTTTTATTTATACGGCAATATGTTTTGCAGCTATTCAGTTACATTTACTTTTATAAAAATTGTATTTATTATGCGTACTCTTTTTTTACTGTTGCTTCTTTTACCTGCCTTTGCAATAGCACAAAAGAAACAGATTACTTTAGAAGATATTTATAAAAAAGGAACATTCCGGGGAGAATCTGTAAAAGCCGACTTTGGAATTGCCAGCAAAGATCCTGTTGTAAAAACCGAAGACCTTAAAGATGAAAGTGGAAAATCTATCGGCGAACCCGGGGATATTATTTATAGCACCAAATATCCCAATACTGTATTGATAAGAAAAGAGATAGAACAGATTTACCGGCATTCTTCCAAAGCTATAGTGTACCTATATGATGTTATGGCTAAGAAGCTGACACTTCTTGATACCGGAAAAATAATGCACCCTACTCTATCGCCTGATGGAAGTAAAATAGCATTTGTCAAAAATAATAATCTGTACCTCTATAATATTGCTGCCAAAAGTTTAATAGCTATTACTACCGATGGCAAATGGAATGAAGTGATTAATGGTAATTGCGATTGGGTATATGAGGAAGAATTTAGTTTTACACAGGCCTATCAATGGAGCCCCAAAGGCAATTACATAGCTTACTACCGGTTTGATGAGAGCAAAGTAAAAGAATACCAGTTCACCCAATTTAATAATACCTACAACAAACAATACACTTATAAATATCCTAAAGCAGGTGAAGAGAATTCAAAAGTGGAAATACATATTTATGATGTAGCAGGTAAAAAAGATGTAAAAGCACAATATGAACAGGGCGATATGTATATACCCCGCATTAAATGGACACAGGATGACAACTCACTGGTTATTTTTTGGATGAACCGCCACCAGGACAACCTGAAATTACTGTTGACTAATGCGCAAACAGGAAGGGCTAATATTTTATACGATGAAAAAAATAAATATTACATAGATATTAATGATGACTGGCAGTTTATGAAAGATGGTAAGAACTATCTTTTTACCAGTGAAATGAACGGATACAATCATATATATATGTACAGCTTGGATGGTAAAACAAAAATGCAAATCAGCAAAGGCAATTATGAAGTTACCGGTATTGACGGTATAGATGAAGTAAATAAAAGGGTTTTTTACACCATGGCTTATCCCCGGCCTATGGACAGAAATTTATTTGTGACTGATTTTACAGGAAAAAAAACAACACAACTTACACAGGGCGAAGCATGGCACAGGGTTGTATTAAACGATAGTTTTACCAGGTATTACGATTATCGGTCAGATATTAATACTCCGCAGGCAGTTACGCTGAACAGTATCGCATTAAATAAAAAGAAAGAAATTGTTACGGCAGTTATAAAAACAGTGACTGAAAGTGCCAAACAAAAAAGCACCATCGATGAATATGCAGTAAGCAGAGCAGAATTTATAAAAGTACCCAATAGTAAAGGTGATACATTAAATGGGTGGATGCTGAAACCTGCAAGCTTTGATCCTGCAAAAAAATACCCGGTATTATTTTGCAACTATGGTGGTCCTGGTTCACAACAGGTAGCCAATCGCTTTGGGGCTGTTAGTTTCTGGCACCAGCTTCTTGCAGAAAAAGGTTTTATTGTAGTAAGTATTGACAATACCGGTACCGGCTACCGTGGTGAAGAATTTAAAAAGAAAACATATTTACAATTGGGCAAATTGGAAATAGAAGACCAGATTGATGCGGCAAAATATATCGGCAAAATGCCTTTTGTTGATAAAAATAATATCGGTCATTGGGGCTGGAGTTATGGAGGCTTTATGAGTGCACTGGCCATTACCAAAGGCAACGAAGTTTTCAGTGCGGCTGTATCAGTGGCACCTGTTACTTCCTGGAGATACTATGATAACATTTATACAGAACGTTATATGCGGACACCACAGGAAAATCCTGCAGGCTATGATGATAACTCACCTATTAATCATACACACAAAATAAAAGGTAAATACCTGATCATACATGGTATGGCTGATGATAATGTACATTTTCAAAATGCCACCCAGATGATAACAGCCATGGTAAAAAGCAATATTGATTTTGAAAGTGCATATTACCCCAATAAAAATCATGGTATATCAGGCCAGCTGGATAACACTACTTTTCATTTATGGAGCAAAATGACCAACTGGATAATGGAGAATATGGGAAACGAAAACACTCAAAAGCCAAAGAAATCTGCACAACCAAATAAAGCATTTTAATAAAAACAAAAAATAATAGAATTGCCCTTTCATAAAATGGAGGGGCTTTTTTTGTAAAGTTGCGAATTGCTTTATACGTATTGTTTTCAATATGGGCAGGATATCCATAAAATAAAGAACCCCCGACGGGAAGTCGGGGGGCCTAATCAAAAACCATTAACCATTAAACCTTATCC
>JBKJXQ010000416.1:0-13463 GCA_046716235.1 Chitinophagaceae bacterium | reverse complement strand
ACTATTAGCGAAGATTTATTTTTTATAATTTTTTCAGGCAATGAAGTAATGATTTCGGTTTTTAAAATCTCTATAAGGTTCTTTTTTACATGATCCCGGTGGGTGATAATACTTACTTCTCTCATGGGAATAGGTTGCCTGAATTTTCTCAGTAGCTTTTTTTGTTTGCCTGTCATTTCAAAAGTGGCCAACTCCGGTAAAATGGTGATGCCGTCATTTAATTCTACCAATCGCCGCAGTGTTTCCAGGCTTCCGGCTTCATATTCAAAATTACTTCCTATAGCGCTACTTCTTCTGAGTTGACAAAGATTTGCAATTTGCGTTCTGAAGCAATGCCCTTCTTCCAGTAACCAAAGTTTGTTGGGATCAATATCCTGCGGCAGGATGTAAGTTTTTTTAAAAGCTGCATTTTTTGCAGATATATAGGCCAGCATTTCCTCATAAAACAGAATATGTTCCTTTATTCCTGCTTCATTAAGTGGAGTAACTAATACACCCGTATCAATTTTTCCTTCCCGCAACCGGTTTAAAATGACATCCGTTGTCATTTCACTGATAATTAGTTTTACGTTCGGATATTTTTTGGTGAAGGAAGGAATAAATAACGGCAAAAGATATGGTGCCAATGTTGGGATGATACCCACTTTGAGTTCGCCTGCTAATATACCCTTATGTAAATGCAAAAAATCAAGCATATTGGTTCTCTCTGAGAGGATTTTCCGGGCATGTGAAATCAGTTCAGTACCCGCAGGAGTGGTAACGACAGGCTGTTTACTACGGTCAAAAATTTTTACACCCAATTCCTGCTCCAGCTTTAGCAGTTGCATACTTAGTGTGGGCTGTGTTACAAAACAGGCTGCTGCTGCTTTTGCAAAATGGCGATGCGTATCTACAGCTACGAGATATTCTAATTGTATAAAAGTCATGATATAGTTTTTGTCTATGAGTTTATAAAATTAATCAATTAGGTTGATGTAGGTAAATGATAGAAATTTGACAATATTTAATCAATTAATAAAATTCAGAACATGAGTGAAATAGAAATAAAACCAGATACACCAGCATTGGACATGAACAATGAAAGTGATGGCCAAAACAAAATGCAGAGCGAAGCCAAATGTCCATTTAATCATGGTGCTGTTAATAAGCCCAGCGCAGGCAATGGTACCAGCAACCGTGATTGGTGGCCCAATTTATTAAAATTGAACATCCTTCGTCAGCACTCTTCATTGTCTAATCCAATGGGAGAGACATTCAACTATGCAAAAGAATTTAAAACTTTAGATCTGGCTGCGGTAAAGAAAGACTTATTCGATTTGATGACAACATCACAAGATTGGTGGCCGTCAGATTATGGTAATTATTGTGGATTATTTATCCGGATGGCATGGCATAGTGCAGGTACTTACCGCATCGCCGACGGACGTGGTGGTGCTGGCTTCGGTACGCAGCGTTTTGCACCACTTAACAGCTGGCCTGATATTGCTAACCTCGATAAGGCCCGTTTATTACTCTGGCCTATAAAACAGAAATACGGTAGTAAAATCTCATGGGCTGATCTTATGATACTGGCTGGTAACTGTGCATTAGAATCTGCAGGCTTTAAAACCTTTGGCTTTGCTGGGGGACGTGAAGATGTGTGGGAACCAGCTGAAGATATTTATTGGGGTGCTGAAACAGAGTGGTTAGGTGACAAGCGATATACCGGTGACAGAGAATTGGAAAAACCTTTGGCTGCCGTTCAGATGGGTCTCATCTATGTAAATCCTGAAGGACCTAACGGTAATCCTGATCCACTTGCAGCAGCCCGTGATATCAGAGAAACATTTGCCCGTATGGCAATGAATGATGAAGAAACAGTTGCATTAATTGCAGGAGGACATACATTAGGTAAAACACATGGCGCTGCTGATCCTGGTAAATATGTTGGTAAAGAACCAGCAGGTGCAGGCATTGAAGAGCAAAGCATCGGTTGGAAAAATACTTATGGTACAGGCAATGCAGGTGATACAATTACCAGTGGATTAGAAGGAGCATGGACTACCACTCCAACAAAGTGGAGCAATAATTTCTTCGAAAATTTATTCGGATATGAATGGGAATTAACTAAGAGTCCGGCTGGCGCACATCAGTGGAAACCGAAAGATGATGCAGGTGTTGGTTTAGTACCAGATGCACACGATGCAGCAAAAATGCATCAACCATTTATGTTGACTACCGATCTTTCTTTACGGGTAGATCCTGTTTACGAAAAAATCTCCAGGCATTTCTTTGAGAATCCAACAGAATTCAACGATGCCTTTGCCCGTGCATGGTTCAAGTTGACCCACAGAGATATGGGCCCAATTGCACGTTACCTCGGACCAGAAGTGCCTAAAGAAACGTTGATCTGGCAAGACCCAATTCCAACAGTTACACATATATTAATTGATGATAATGATATTGCTTCATTGAAGAATAAGATATTGGCTTCAGGATTATCTGTATCCCAATTAGTATCTACTGCCTGGGCATCAGCATCTACCTTCCGTGGATCTGATAAACGTGGTGGAGCTAATGGTGCCCGAATTCGTTTGGCACCACAAAAAGATTGGAAAGTAAATACCCCAACTCAATTAGCTAAAATATTAGAAACGTTGGGCACCATTCAAACAGAATTCAACAGTTATAATGTTGGTAGTAAACAAGTTTCCATTGCTGACTTAATTGTTTTAGGTGGAGTTGCAGCAATTGAACAAGCAGCTAAGAATGACGGACAAGATGTAACAGTACCTTTCACGCCGGGAAGAGCAGATGCATTACAGGAACAAACTGATGCAGCATCATTCGCTGTATTGGAACCTCAGGCAGATGGTTTCCGAAATTATGTGAAAACAAAATTCACGGTATCGGCAGAAGAAATGTTAATTGACAAGGCACAACTATTGAACTTATCTATACCCGAAATGACGGTGCTTGTCGGTGGTATGCGGGTGCTGAATACAAATTTTGATCAATCTCAAAATGGTGTTTTCACTAAGCGTCCGGAAGTACTTACCAATGATTTTTTTATGAACCTGCTTGACTTAAGTACGACCTGGAAAGCTATTTCAGAATCTGACGATGCGTTTGTAGGAACTGATCGTTCTACCGGCACTATCAAATGGATCGGAACCCGGGTAGATCTCATCTTCGGTTCTAATTCAGAACTAAGAGCCATTGCTGAAGTATATGGATGTGAAGATGGTAAAGCAAAGTTTGTAAAAGATTTTGTAGCAGCGTGGACTAAAGTGATGAACTTAGACCGCTTTTAAGTGGTTAAAATCTTGAAATGAAAAATCGATAAGATTGTCTTGAAAGAAAACCTTCAGGACAATCTTTTTTTATGCCTGATAGAAAATAATATTTTTTTCCACTGCAGTTTTCTTGTTGGTGTTGTCTCTTGATAATACTAATAATAAAAAATGAGATACAAATGGTAATATTATAATATTCAAAAAATAGTTTGCCATATGTCGAATAGGATTACAGTACGATGAAATGCGACCTTTCGATAACCTCAGGGTAAACTGAAAGGACGATGATAGTCCGAAGGATTCTTCGAATAGTACTGCAGCTGGTATAAAAAAATTCTCTCCGTCGAAAAATATTAAAACTTGGGACAAAGTAAATAGCCTTCATTACGCTTTAAGAAACCAATATAAGAAAGAGATAATTCAACACCGCCACGTCCGTAGCTGGATTGTTTCAACTTAGAAATATTGACATCATAACTCAAGGCAACGGAGAAGGGAGTATAATCTAATTTTATAACAGGTATTAAAGCATCATTCCATCGCAGAAATCCCCCGGCATGTATTGTATAGTCTGGATTATCAGGATCCGAACCTAATTTTAATCCACACATTGCACCTGCCAGCGTTTCAGAAAAATTTCCTTGTATAGTTTGATCTGCCTGTATAGTTAAATAAGCATTCTCGGTAACGCCAAGATGAAGACCTCCTGAAAAAACCCATTTGGGATTTAGTTGAATATTTGCATTGTTAAAAAAAGAAGTGGATGGCCGGTTAAAATGATGATAAGCGACTCCAAAATAATAATTGTTTTGAGGATTATTGGTCAGGTTTGAATTATAACTCATGCCCACACTTCCATCGAGGTAATTAAATTGTGCATCACCAAAATTTTCCCCCAAATTACCAAAATCATATTGTGAGTTGGTTGTTACTTTTGATGCATCAAAACGCCGCTGCACCCAACCTCCCATAAATCCCAGGGATAAATAACGGTTCTGTTCAGTACTAAGGGATTTATGATAATTTAAAACGGGTAGGACATGTGTAGATGTCCATCCAATCGTTCCGGCCTTATCATTTAATACCTGTAAACCTGTAGTAAGAAAATCATTTCCTTTACCAATCGGAATTTTATATTCAGCATTTATGGAAGTTGTTTTATAAGCATTGGTTACACTGTTCCATTGATCCCGGTAGACAGCCTGAACTCTTACATCTCCGGTAAAAATTCCTGCCAATGCAGGATTTCTCCATAGCGGAGCTTCAAAAAATTGTGAAAAATGCAAATCCTGAGCTTTGACTTCACTAACTCCGGTTAAGAAAAATAATATGAACGTAAGGTTTTTCATGTTTGAATACTGCTTATTGAATAAGTGCAATATTGCCTGAGTATTTTATTACTTCTCCATTATTGCAAATAATTTCAAGCTGATAAATATATACATCAGGTGTAGCTTTTTTACCTTTATAAGTTCCGTCCCAGCCAGAGGACGCATTATTTACCGGGAACTCCCTTCTTTCAAAAACAACTTCTCCCCAGCGACTAAAAATTCTTAATACCTTGACCCGAAATAAACCCGTGCCCCGCAAATAAAAAACATCATTGCTTCCATCACCATTAGGTGAAAATGTATTTGGTATAAAAAAATTCTGACCGGTACATATTACCTGCACCGTTATATTCCCATTAGCTTTACAACCATATCTATCCGCTATTTGTACTACATAATTTGTGGTGAATTGGGGATTAGCTACCGGTATAGGACAATTAGTACAATCCAAACGGGTTGTAGGAAGCCAATTATAATTTGTAACAGCACCTGTATAATTCATATTCAATGGTGAGGAAGCTCCCGAGATAATTGTAATGGGATTAACAACAGCAATGGCAGTAGGCGGCGGTGCCACATTTACCATATAATCAGCTGTGTCAGCACATCCTAATTTATTCGATCCTATTAACCTGATGGTATAGTTTCCTGCGGTGGCATATGTTGCAACTGCATTTTGCAATGTGGACGTTTTTCCATTACCAAAACCCCAGGACCATTGAATAGTAGAATCGGGTACAGTAATACCAGCACTAAAAATTTCCGGAGCATTCAAGCACAAAGTATCTCTTCCACTAATGCTGATTACAGGAGTTTTGTACACCCGGATAGTATCTGAATATGAACTGGTGCATTGATTTTGAGTTGTTACAGTAAGTTTTACTATATAAGTTCCGGGATCAGTATAAAAATTGGAGGGATTGGTGGCTGTACTTGATTTGCCATCACCAAAATCCCATGCAGTTGAAATAATAGGGTCATTATTCAATGTATAATTAGTAAAATTTACTTGCCCGTTATCGCAGAAGGCTTTTTTATCCTTGTCAAATAGTGGAATAGCTCCATAAACATTAATAGGTGATGAAGGTATTGAAGCTTCACATCCAAACGCATCTTTCATTAATATATAAGGAAAATAATTACCGGGACTAGCATAAAAATGAGTCAGTTTTTTTTGCGATGATGTGTCAAATGTGCCATCTCCAAAATATAAAGTGTATTTAAATCCCGGCGGCGTAGTAATATCAAAATTTGCAGTAAGTGAATTACAAGCTGAGGCCGGAGTGAAATTAATCTGGGTACTTGCAACAGGATCATAAGTTGTTATGGTGGACTGTGCAGAATCTATACAACCTCCGGGACCAGTCAGGTATAATTTTGGGGTAAAGGTTCCGTAAAAATTATAAAAATGAGAAGGATCTTTTGCAGTACTTGTACCGCCATCACCAAAATCCCATAATATACTTTGATAATCGAGACCTTGAAAAGTAAAACTGGATTGTAAGGGAAGACAAATGCCTGCATTATTTATCACCGTAAATGCAGGTTTCGGACTTCTTATTTTAATATAATTATTTTTTGTAACAGAGTCCTGACATCCAACAACGTCGGTAATTTTAAGCTTAACTGAATAAGATAGATCTCCTGATGGAAATGAATGAGTGGGATTTTGCAATGTTGAAGTTCCGCCATCACTAAAATACCAGTTATAAGATAATCCTGATCCGGAAGAAGTGTCTGTAAATTGTAAGGGTGCTAACGGGCAATAAACAGTATCTGCTCTGAAAGCTGCTTTAGGATCAGTAACCAATGCGGCTGCATTTAGTGTGTAAGTATCCGAACAACCCGCCATATCTTTTACTGTTAAGCTTACACTATAACTGCCCGTTTGAGTATAGGTATGTGAAAAAGGAGGAGAAGTGTAGGTTTGCTGATTACCATCTCCAAAATTCCATACCCATTGTGTAATGGCGGCACCGGCGATAATAGACTGATCGGTAAACCCTATAGTTTTATTTACACAAGCACCTAATCCATTAGGCATAAATTTAGAAACAACACCATTTGCGTTTAAAAAATTGGTTTTTGTTATACTATTAGTACATCCATTTATATCTTCCAGCAATAGTGTCACATCATACATTCCATAATTTGGAACACTAAAATCGATAGATCTGGTGGTATCAGCTAATGTAACAGTGCCGATTGTCCAGGTATAATCTTTAATATTTAATGGATTACTGGTAATGGCCGATAAAGTAAAAACTTCATTTTTACAAACCGGATTTTTGTTTATAGTAAAATCTGCTGTTTCATTCAATAAAATAATTGGCTTTGTAGTAGTATATGAACAAGCTCCGTTAGTTACTATGAGTGTGGCGGTATAAGTTCCGAATGAGGGATAAGTAAATGTTGGAGGTGTCATACCAAAAAAAACTGTATTGGCAGGATCACCCATTCTCCATTCATAAGTAACGGGCCCGTAAACAGGATTACTTAATGAACTATCAAGAAATGTAACTTGCAGGCGGTTAACACAATTAGCCTTATATCCAAAAATAGCAACCGGCGGAAGAATTTGAATCTGTTTTACAGCACTATCAATGCAACCATTATTCGAAACAAAAAGTTTAACTTTCAATAAACCTGTATCTACATAAGTGTGTAATGGATTTTGCACGGTAGCAAAAAGACTGTCACCAAAATCCCAGATCCATTTTACTAATGCACCAGGAGAAGTTACAGAGAGGTCTGTAAATTGAATAGGTGTACTTGCACAAACATTATTTGGAGTGAAGCTAAAATCTACAACAGGCTTTGTGCCTGTTCTCACTCCATTTGGTATAGTTATAGTTTCAGTACAACCAGTTTGTGCAGTTACAGTAAGTTTAATATCATAATTTCCTGTTGCAGTATATGTATGTGTGGGAAATCTAGTTGTATAGGTGGCACCTGGCTCGCCAAGATCCCACGAATAACTAATAATACTGTCAATCGAAGCAATTGATGGAATAGGACTGTATGTGTAGGGAATGCAACCACCTGCCGGAGCATTTGCAATGCCAATAGTTACTGGCTGAATTTTAATGTAATTTGATTTAGTGATGCTGTTGCTGCAACCCCCGGGCAATGTAATAGTTAACGTAACGGTGAAAAATCCGGCTGTTGAATAAACATGTGATGGGTTTTTGAGATTAGAAGAGGTGCCATCACCAAAATCCCAAAGCCAGGTATTAGCCGCAGGGCTGGCATCATTAAATTGTACGGTAAAAGGGGCTTTACAGGCAGTACTATCATTAGAAGTAAAATTAACGGGAGGTTGACTGGTGATTGTTATGTTTTTGGTTATTGAATCGATACAGCTGCCATAATTATTGATAAGTTTTACTGCAAAAGTTCCACCAGTTAAAAATGTTTTTGTAGGATTGCTTTGACCTGAAGTGGTGCCATCACCAAAATCCCAAAACGATGTTATCGGAGACTGGGATGAATTATTTAGAAAAGTAACAGTTTGGCCAATACAAATACTAGCCGGAATGATGAAGTCCGTTGTTTTCCCGGCAATCGTAATATTTTTTGTTATGGTTCCGGAACATCCCAGGTTACTTTGTACACTTAGTGTAACAGGATATGTACCTGCTGAAGGATAGCTACTAGAAGGATTTTGTAGTGTAGAGCCGGGTCCGCCGTTTCCAAAAGACCATGAATAGGTAAGTGAGCCAGGTCCGCTTGATTGATCCTGGAAATTAATTAAAAAAGGAGCCTGACAAGTAGAAGGCTGCGAAAAACTAAACTGGGCATCGATGCCGCTCACAATTCTGATATATCTGCCAATTGAATAAAAACTTTTGCAACCGCTACCGCTAGTAATTTGCAATGAAACGGTATAGTATCCTGTGGCCGTGTAAGTGTGTGAAGGATTTTGTTGGGTAGATGTTGTACCATCCCCAAAATCCCATTGCCAATTTGTAATGACACCACCGCCAGGTGGATTTGTTGACTGATCTGTAAACTGAATAACTGCAGGAACGCAGGAAGTGGTAATGTTTGCTGTAAAAGAGGCTGTGGGGCTAGGGAAAACAGTTATATAATCCACTTTTAATTCTTCATCAATACCAAAAGAATTTTTTACAATTAATCTAATTGTATAAGTGCCTGGCTGAGAAAAATTAACAACAGGATTCTTAATATTTGATAATTGCCCATTTCCTAAATCCCAACTCCAGGAAGTGGGTGACCCGGTCGATTGATCAGTAAATTGAACAGTAAGGGGGGAGCAACCGGAAAGATTATTTGCAGTAAAAGCAGCCACGGGGGTCTGGCTAAAACCAATAAATGATACTACTACAAAAAATAATAAAAGTGCAGTTCGTTTTGTAAGGATATGGTTGAATTTTCTTTTCAAACAGGTTATTCGGTTAAATTTTCAAATTAAACGTATTCCTAAGGCAAAAATTATTCCTTACCTCTTAATTCTCACTACTAATTTGCCTTTTTAAATCAATCACACTCATCTTCCACAAACAAAACCTTAAAGTTGAAGATGAGACGTTGATAATAGAAATATGTTTAACGGAATAGGGGGCGGACAATAAACAAAAATAGCGAAGAAAATGATAACCCCGCCTGGCTTTACACCTTATCTAACCTCATAGTCTTGGATTCACTACCATTTGTTTGTGTAACTACTATATAAGTTGCCCCAGTATTAACAACATTCCAGGTGCCGTTTATCAGGACTAACGGATAGGTGGCTGAAGGGAAATTAGCCGAAGTCGTCATGGCTGTGGCGTTCCCATCCCAGGTACCTGTTTTTTCAACAACGCCGTTTTTAATAGCATCTACTGTTTTATTACTATAATATTGAAATTTATAGGTAGAAAAGCTGGCGGTAATATCGGTGCCATTTAATGTAAAACTTGTAATAGCCCATTGGCCATCAATCAGTGCTTTTATTATAAGGTCTTCCTGTATTTTTTCAATCGTTTTTTTACAACCTGACAGAGACCCCAGGAGGACAATAAGAATAAGTAGTTTTTTCATATAAGGTATGATAACGGCACAAAGTAAGAAATTTTACCTGTTTATCCAATACTTAAAGAGCAGGAAGCGACAGAGTTTTATTGAATATCAGAACTATCGCAATACAATCTCTTACTGATAAATCTGCTTTTAGTACCAAGATAAAGGAAAAATATTATCCATGATTACATCGTCACAAAGATTATTTTCCAGGAAAAGATTCCTCAGCTTTTATATTTTCAATCACCTGTGCACAATGGTTGGTGGTAGCGGAGAGTAATAAAATAAGCTGGTAACAATCAACCCATCCGGCTGGAGTGAGGATAATATGGTTACGCAAATCTTCCGTAGATGATTTCATGTACCTGATATGTTCGTTTCTCTTATTTTTAAAACCTGCCAGGGCATCAGCGATATTTTTCCAGGGAGAATTAGCTTGCTTAAATGTGTTAGTACTAAACATGGAAATCTGTCCACATTCCGCCATTTCTACCAGTTCCTTATCACTAAGTTTTAAATTGACTCTTTTTTCCGGATTAGCTGGTTGCTTCATAGCAGCGGAAACCAATCCCCATATTTTTTTTTCTGTGAGGGCAGTCTGAATCAGGCAATTTTTTACCGAAACCTTAGAAAGGGGGGATTTGTAATTTAGCTGATTGTCCGATAGTTTTTCTACACCGTCTAATAAATTGTTCTTGCTATCTTTTAAAAGGGATAAAACATATTTTCTTTCCTGCTGCGAAATGGAATTATTATTGATTGTTCCTGCAAGTCCGGTTACAACAAGTAATGTAATCAGTAAACGACCTTTGGTTCTTTTAAGCATGATAATGTTTTAATTTTTTGCCAATGTAACGATCCAAAGGGGTAAGAAAGAGGTAAAAGATACAAAAGATTTGGATTTTGCAAATAAAGTTTTTGACACACCCCTATCGCATCCTTAAAGGATTAGCAAATTTTAAAATGACCCCTGAATAAAAATTGAAGTCAGACTGTATCTTTAATCCATGAAAATTTCAGTTATCAATTCGTTCCTTGAGTCGCTTGCTCATCCTTCCTTGCAGGAGCCTTATGATAATGCCGGGCTTATTACCGGTGATGAGGATTGGGAATGCAGCGGCATTATTTGCTCATTAGATGCAACAGAAGAGGTAGTTAATGAAGCAATACAAAAAAAATGTAACCTGATTGTAGCACATCACCCTATTATTTTTAGCGGTTTGAAGAAAATAAACGGAAAAAATTATGTTGAAAAAACGGTAATTGCTGCTATAAAAAACAATATTGCTATTTATGCTATTCATACCAATCTTGATAATGTTATTGATGGAGTAAGCGGTAAGATGGCAACAATGCTGGGGCTTCAGCATATTTCCATTCTTTCTCCAAAAGAAAATACCCTTAAAAAATTATTCACTTTTGTTCCGGCAGATAAAGCGACTGAACTTCGCAATGCAATTTTCGGAGCCGGCGGCGGCCATATTGGTAACTACAGCGAATGCAGTTTTAATATACAAGGCACAGGTACTTTCAAAGCGGGGGAAGGTGCTAATCCTTATGTAGGAGAAATCGGCAGGCAGCACCATGAGAATGAAATAAAAATTGAGGCCATTTTTCCTGCCTTTATTGAACAGCAAATCATTTCAGCAATGAAAGCGGCACATCCTTATGAAGAAGTGGCTTATGATATAATTTCCCTGAACAATAACAATCAGTCGGTTGGCTCGGGAGTGGTGGGAGAGTTGCCGGAACCGATGGAGGAGAACAATTTTCTAACTACTTTGCAGCAGGTATTTGATTTACCTGTCATTCGTCATACTTCTTTTTTAAATAAACCTGTAAAAAAAGTGGCTTTGTGTGGTGGGGCAGGAAATTTCCTGATTTCCAAAGCCTTAGCCTCCGGGGCCGATGCATTTATTACGGCTGACATGAAATACCATGAATTTTTTGATGCTAATAACCGGATGCTTCTTGCCGACATTGGCCATTATGAAAGTGAACAGTTTACCATCAGCCTTCTCCACGAAGTTTTAGAGCAAAAATTCCCTACCTTTGCCGTCCTTAAAACAGCAGTGAAAACCAACCCGGTGCGATATTTTTTATGAATGGTGTGGATATGGAATTCAAAAGATGGTTAAAAGCTAAATTTTAAACCCCGAAACTTTATATAACAATATGGCAAACGTTAAAGAATTTTCAGTTGAAGAAAAACTGACATCATTGGTTACCCTTCAGAAAATTGAAAGCAAGTTAGATGAAGTCCATATCCTGAAAGGCGAACTGCCGATGGAAGTAGCCGATCTGGAAGATGAAATTACCGGACTCCATTCACGACAGACCCGTATTGAAGAAGAGATAAACGGAGTTACAGAATTTATTGAGCAGCGTAAAAATGCTATCAAAGAATCAGAAGCCCTGGTAAAAAAATATGATAAGCAAAGCACCGATGTAAAAAATAACCGGGAGTTTGAAGCCATCAATAAGGAGATGGAGATGCAACAACTGGAAATAAAGCTGGCAGAAAAACACATTAAAGATGCTTCGGAAGAAATATCTGAGAAAGCTGTGTTGCTCGAAAAGGCTAAAAAGAATATCGGCGCCAAAGAAGGTGTATTGATTAACAAGAAAAGCGAGTTAGAAAAAATTGTGGCGGCCAACGAGAAAGAAGAAAAACACTTTAATAAATTATCGGCTGAAGCCAAAACACATGTTGATACCCGCCTGCTGGCCAGCTATGAAAAAATCCGCAAGAGCTACCGTAATGGCCTGGCTGTGGTACCCGTAGAAAGAGATGCCTGTGGTGGTTGTTTCAATGCAATTCCGCCGCAAAAACAAAGTGAAATTAAACAACATAAGAAAATTATAATATGCGAAAACTGCGGTCGTATATTGGTAGATGAAGAATTGAGCAACAATGTTGAAATTAAATAAAAGAACAAACTAATTTCTTATAAAGGATAGCTGCCAATTGGCGGCTATTTTTTTGAATCATAAAGACACAAAGTGCCTCAATATCACCAGGAAATAAAAATCAGGTATAAATCTAAATTTGTAGTTAATTATTTTTTCGTCTCATTCGTCTAATTAGTGGCAAAAACTTAATTTGCCCTTACAAAAATGCTTACCAAACTTTATATACAGAACTACGCCATCATTGATGAACTGGAAATTTATTTTTCCAACAAACTAAATGTAATAACCGGTGAAACAGGTGCAGGTAAATCTATTATCGTTGGCGCATTGGGATTGATACTGGGAGAAAGGGCAGATACATCAGCATTGGTAAATAAAGAAAAGAAATGTGTGGTAGAAGGATTTTTCGATACAAAAGCAAAAAAGAATGTCGATAAATTTTTGGCAGATAATGATGTTGATTTACTCGATGAATTAGTAGTGCGGCGGGAAATAGGAACGAATGGCAAGAGCAGGGCTTTTATAAATGATACACCCGTTAATTTGTCGCAGCTTCAGGCACTAAGTTCTTTATTGGTAGATCTTCACCAGCAGTTTGATACCCATGAAGTAGGCGAAACTGATTTTCAACGGGAAGTGATGGATGCACTGGCAGGTAATGCAACAGAATTAAATGAATATCAAACCATTTTCCGGAACTGGCTGCAAGTAAAAAAAGAATTGGAAGAATTAAAAGCACAAAAACTACAGTTTGATAAAGAAGCAGATTACAATCGTTTTCAATTTACTGAACTTGAAGAAGCAGGATTTAAAGAAAATGAACTGGAAGATATTGATGCCGGACTGAAAGTGATGAGTAATGCCGAAGGTATAAAAGCCGCCTTAAATAAAGTATATACTGAATTACAAGAAAGTGAAACCC
>JBKJXQ010000415.1:0-5082 GCA_046716235.1 Chitinophagaceae bacterium | reverse complement strand
TTGATGCAATTACTAAAAACTGGTTCATCCTGCTGATAAACCCTTTTGGATCTGTTTTCCATGCCAGGTCATGCAGGTATACCCGCATTACGTTCATTCCAATTGATTCAGCCCAGCCTAATTCCCTGTCAATAGTCTTGGGATCAAATGTTGCAGCCTGCCACATTTCTAATTGATTAATGGCTGTGCTGGGTAAAAAATCAGCACCTACCAGCCATTCCTGTTGCTGATACCATTTATTGGCTTTGTCTTTTGACCATATCTTTGATTGGGCTGCGATTATATTACTTATTAATATCAATACAAGCAGAATAGTTGATTTCTTCATACACAATAATTAATAATTAATTTTTATTTTTAAAATAGCATAAGCAGCCGGTTAATTATTTAAACTTGTTCATTACAGCACTTGGAATCCGTACGCATACGGATCATCTTCTTTATCAATCCATATAGTATTGTATCCGTAAATTTTTGCCCAACCTTCTACTGATGGACGTATAGCTGGTTTACCCGCTACAGAAGTTTCTTCTTCTATACGGCCAATAAATTTACTGCCGATAATGCTTTCATGTATAAACTCATCACCTTTCTTTAATTTTCCTTTGGCATACCATTGCGCCATTCTTGCACTGGTGCCGGTACCGCAAGGCGAACGATCAATAGCTTTATCACCATAAAAAACTGCATTTCTTGCAGTAGAAGATTTATCGAGTACCGACCCTGCCCATAGAATATGTGAGCAGCCATTTATTGTTGCGTCCTGCGGATGAACAAATTCGTATTTTTCATTAATATTTTTTCTAAGTTTTCTTGCCCATGCAATTAATTTATCAGCCGGGTAATATTCTAATCCCTGAAAATTTTGCTGTACATCTATAATCGCATAAAAATTACCGCCGTAAGCAACATCAATAACTAATTCACCCAATTCGGGACAATCAGCTGTTAATTCTGTTGAGTGAAGAAAGGAAGCTACATTAGTTAATTTAACTGATCGTACTTTGAATGAACTGTTGTTTTTGGTGGACTGTGTACTGTTGTCAGTTTTATATTCAATCATTACCAATCCTGCCGGTGCTTCCATTCTTACAGTACCAGGAATTTTTGGTTTTATCAATCCTTCTTCAATAGCAATAGTAATAGTTCCAATAGTGCCATGACCGCACATAGGCAGGCAACCACTTGTTTCAATAAATAAAACAGCGATATCATTTTGCGGATCATGCGGCGGATAAAGAATACTGCCACTCATCATATCATGTCCTCTTGGTTCAAACATCAGCCCGGTACGTATCCAATCATACTCTTTTAAAAAATGTTGCCGCATTTCACTCATATTATTTCCCTGTAATACCGGGCCGCCTTCTTTTACAAGACGAACGGGATTACCACAAGTATGGGCATCAATACAATTAAAAATTTGTTTCATCTCTTATTAAATATTATACAAGCCATATTATGTTCAACAAGATTATAAAAATTTCTTTCCGCATTCACCATTGAAATATACATTTATCAATTGTTATTTCAGTTGTGATAAATCATCCAATACATAAACTCCCCTTCCATAGGTTCCTATCACCAGTTTTTTATCTACTGGATGAATAAACATATCATCAACTGCAACAGCAGCAGGAATATTACCGTTTAAAGTGATCCAGCTTTTTCCTGAATTCTTACTCATATATATCCCCATATCAGTTCCGCAATAAAGTAAAGTTGATTTATCCAGATCCTCAATAATAACATTTGCCGGGGACGAAGGAAGGTTAGCTGAAATTAATTTCCAGGTGTTGCCATAATTTTCCGATAGATATAAATACGGTGTATGATTATCCTGTCTCCTGTCATTCAATGCGAGGTAAACTTTGCGGGGATTAAATTTTGACACGGTAATTTTTGCAACGTATTTATTTACCGGCAATCCTTTGGTAATTTCTTTCCAGGTTCCGCCATCATTCATGGTTAACCATACACGGCCATCATCTGTACCGGCATAGATAATGCCCGGCTTATTACCCTCAGCAATAGAAGTAATAGCTTGGTGATAGATAAGATAAGGATACACTCCCATTTTTGATTTGTCATTATACGAAAGGTCGGGGCTGATTACATTCCATGTCTCACCTCCATCTGCTGATTTATATAAATGCTGGAGGCCATGATAGATTATAGTATTATCAAATTTAGACATCATTGTACCCGCCAGCCATTCTCCTCTTAAAGAAGCAATAGCACCGACAGCAAACATTTTTATCCGCTTGTTCTGTACACTATCCGGGAGGCTCATATCACTTTTCATCAACCTTCCATAGTAAGTGCTTGAAAAAACAATATTGGGATTTTTTGGGTCTACCTGTATCTGCGTGCCTTCCCCGCCGGGAGCATAATCCCAATGGCGGATGGTGGAATCCTGCGGCTTACCAAAAGTATTATTGATACTACCTGTAAAAGTTCCTTCATCCTGTATTGATCCAAATACGTTGAAAGGGGTTTGCATGTCATAAGTAACTGTATAAAATTGTGTGGTTGGAATTTTATCAAAAAAATTATTCCATATTTTGCCGCCGTCCATCGTTGTACTTACACCACCATCATTTCCTAAAATAATTCTGTCGGGATTTTCTTTATCAAACCACATAGCATGATTATCGCCATGAATATTTTCACTTTCTTTACCGGAGGGTTGAAACTGTTTCCAGGTGGTACCGCCATCTGTTGACTTCCCCATTGATACACCCATTACATATACTTCGTTTTCATCCTTCGGATCAACTCTTACCTGGCTGAACACCCATCCATACGTACCGGAGAAGGGTTTAAAGAAATCATGTACTTCACTTCTTTTTTCCCATGTTTCGCCTTTGTCATTACTACGATAGATAGCACCACCAATTACTACTTTTTGCACCTGCCTTTCATAACTGTCCGTTTCGCCGGGTTTAGGATCCCGATTTTTATTATGATCATCAACAAAAGCATACAACACATTTGAATTAGAATTTGAAATGGCTATCCCAATTCTACCCGTATGTTTTGTATCTGGCAATCCTTTATTAATAATTTTCCATGTCTTTCCTCCATCTGTTGTTTTATAAATATGATCTCCGTCTTCTGGCATGGGATCGCTCCACCGGCGGCGGATACGGTGCCACATAGAGGCATATATTGTATTAGGATCTGAAGGATCCATCACCAAATCAATACAACCACTTTTATCATTTTCAAACAAAATATTTTTCCATGTTTTACCGCCGTCCATAGTCTGGTATACACCCCGGTCTTTATTATAGGTCCACTCATTACCACTGGCAGCAGCATACACTATATTTGGATTTGAAGGATGAACGATAACCCTTGCTATGGTACCGGTATTTTCCAAACCAATATGCGTAAAGCTTTTTCCAGCATTCACCGATTTGTACATACCCACACCCGGAAGAGATGACCTGAAAATATTTGCTTCTCCTGTACCAACATACAAAATATTATTATCAGAAGGAGCCAATGCAATATTGCCAATTGACAAAGTAGCTTCTTTGTCAAATAATGATTTCCAGGTATTGCCCGCATCTTCTGTCTTCCATAAACCACCCGTAGCAAATGCAGCATATATAATATTGGTATTGCCGGTAACACCCACTACATCAGTACTCCGGCCACTTATATTATCCGGTCCGGCCAGCCGCCATTGTACATTTTTATAAGGAGACAGCTGCAGTAATTGTTGCTGTTTCTTAAAAGCAATCATTTTTTGAGAACCGGTAGTAACTTGTGCTGAAGAAAACAACGGCAGGATAACAACTGCCACCAGGAGCAAACAAGGATAAAATAAAAAGGTCTTCCGCATAAAACAGTTTTTTGTAAATTCACATAATATTACTTGCATCATGGAAACTTACGGAAAGATACTGCTCATTGCTATGCCAGCCTTTCTTCTGCTGGTACTTTTTGAAAAATGGTATGGGTGGCGAAAAGGGAAAGACACTGTCCGCAATATGGATATGATCTCCAGCCTGGGTTCCGGTGTTACTAATGTTACCAAAGATGTGCTTGGTCTCAGTATTTCAATAATCGCTTATACATGGCTGCTCCAGCATATCGCTGTTTACCACATCAAAGCCACCTGGCTTACTTATGTAGTTGCCTTTATCTGTATTGATTTTGCAGGCTATTGGGTACATCGCTGGAGTCACCACATCAATGTTTTCTGGAACCTGCACATCATTCATCATAGCAGCGAAGAATTTAACCTGGCCTGTGCCCTTCGCCAAAGTGTTTCCATGTTTGTAAACCCTTTTACTTTTTTATTAATTCCTGCGGCCTTGCTGGGAGTACCGAATGAAGTAATGGCCACTGTAGGTCCTTTGCATTTATTTGCACAATTCTGGTATCATACGCAGCACATCAATAAAATGGGAATTTTCGAGCATATAATTGTCACTCCTTCCCATCACCGGGTACATCATGCTATTAACAAAGAATATTTAGATAAGAACCTGGGACAGATATTTATCTTTTGGGATAAAATCTTTGGCACTTACCAAGAAGAATTAAAAGAAGCACCACCGGTATATGGCATTACCCGCCCGGTAAGAACATGGAATCCCATTAAAATAAATTTTCAACATCTGTGGTTATTGATAAAAGATGCATGGCGTACAAATAACTGGAAAGATAAATTTACACTATGGTTTAAACCTACCGGTTACCGGCCTGCTGATGTGGCAGAAAAATATCCTGTATATAAAATTCAAGACGTTTATCATTTCGAAAAATATGATACCAAAACTTCCCCGGCATTAAATGCGTGGAGCTGGATACAGCTATTGATGATATTATTCTTTATCAGCTACTTCTTTGGAAATATTGCGTTGATTAATGATATTGATACATCATATATTTTTTGGTATGGAGGTTTTATTATACTGAGTGTATATGCACTTACTGAATTGATGGATAGAAATCTCTGGGCCATTTTTTGGGAGACGGCCCGCAGTGGGCTTGGACTGGCTTTTCTGTTGCGGCAAAATGATTGGTTTGGCAGCAGTACTTATTTATCTCCAACTATATATATAC
>JBKJXQ010000414.1:0-4329 GCA_046716235.1 Chitinophagaceae bacterium | reverse complement strand
GGTGGCATAAATAGCCGCTGCTTATCCCGGGGATAATGATGATGATTTCCATGTAACGTATAAATGAATTTTTTTGCCCTGCCGCTATTGGCTATCATGTGAAATAAAAAACGGTGAGCTATATATTCAAAAAGACTCCAGAAAAACATACCGCCTAAAAAAGTAAGCGTAATCCTTCCGGTTGTGTACTCCATACTATTACTGCTGTAATATAACATGTAGCCCATTACCGGCATGTACATTCCCCAGATGATGAGGGGATGCGTTTTGGTCAGCATTTCCAAATAAGGATTCTTGAAAAGCTGGGCCTGTCCTTTATTATTTATTTTTTCGAACTGCATAGGTGGCAAAGATAAGGAAGGCCAGTGGTGAATAGTGAGTGGTTGATGAGTTTTTTAGAAGCCGGGCAATTGATTTTAATGGGTGGGTAAAAGCTGTTTAACTGTTTGAAAATGATACCCTTTTGCTTTACAATATTTTATCAGGGAGGGTAAGAGCTGATAAAATTTATCAGTTCGTTTAGGATCGGTTCCTATATGAACTAACAATAGAAATCCATTAAGGCCCGATGGATTAGTTTGCTCATAGCGGATGATGGAATTATAAATTTCTTCGCTACTCCGGTAGTTTTTCATACCCGGTGTGGTATAGTCAGCGGTACTTTTTGTACCCGGAGTAAAATTGATAAGTTGCAATCCCATTTGTTTTGTCCATGTTGCAATTGTATCATTATACCATTCATAAGGTGGTATAAAATACCGGGCATTTTCTTTTTTAAAACCCTTTGCCCCCATAGCTATATAGTTATTGGTAATATCTCTTTCAAACTGGTGTTTGCTAACCAACAGGCTGTCTCTTCTGTTCCAATCGCAATACAACAGGTGCTGGTCAGAATGCGGCCCGAGGTAATGGCCATCGGCATGGAGTTTTTTAATAAGAGGCTTAAATAAATCATTTTTATAAAATCTGCCCGTCAGAAAAAAAGAGGCTTTTATTTTTTCCTTTTTTAAGATGGCTGCAATAATATCTCCCCCATCAGCAAATTCATCACCGGTAAAAACCAATGCCATATTCTTTTTTGTACTGTCACCACGAATAATAGCTCCATGACTGTATGAAAATTTGGTCTTTAAAGAATCTGAAGCCCCTCCTGCGGATGGGTTTGGAGAGGCCTCTGCCTCTTTCGCAGCTAACAAATAAACCAGCGACGCTGTTCCATCCATCGTTGGTTCGTTAGAGCTATAGTCGCCATAATCATCATGATACACGGCAAGGTCACTTTGAAAACCGGCATATTCATCCTCATCTTTCAATTGTATACCAATAAGACCTTTGTAAATACTTCCGTACACCGGACCATCTACCAGTCCGCCATCAATAGGATAATTTTTTAAATGGGTGAATGCAGAATGTGGATCCACTGGTGTGTCTCCCCATGATGGCAACCCATACACCATACCCGTTCCCCATGGATTGCAGCCAAACAGCCAATCAAAGTTTGCCTGTTCTAATTCTGAAAATGTTTTATCGCCTGTAAGCTCTTTATACCAATAACATTGAATAGCAAAAGAGGTAGTAAGATTGTTACAGCACAAGATAAATGGAATGCCCCGATAGAATGCATTTTGTTTTGCTTTATTCCAAACCCGTTGAATACCTTGTTTGTAAAAATTAATTATTGTGTCTCTTTGTTTTCCTTTTAATTGTTTGGCCAATTCATAATGACCCAGATTGATAAATTGATACCATTGATAATGTTTAGCAGTGTCGGAGCCAAGCCAGGGAGTAACCGGTTCCAATAAAGCATATTGATATGCCTGATGTAAAACCGTATCCATCATTTTCGGGTGTGGATCAGACGAAAATAAAATTTGTTTATGCCATACAGCACTTAATTCTGCGTCATCCGTCCAGTTATCTTCAGCATAGATGTAAGGTGATGTTACAGAAGCAGTTTGTGTTACACCTGATTTCTTTTGACCGAATTGATAGGCTGACCTGGCTTTCGATTTTAATAACTCACTATATTCTTTATTTTGATATTGAAATATTTTCCATCCCAATGCAAAAGCACTTGCAAACTTGCCCGCAGTTGAAGAAGTCCCGGTGGTATTATTCATAAATTTACCTCTCTGCTGTGGTTCACCACTTACAAAATAAACAGGTCGTTCATAACCTCTTCCATAAAAACTATCTTCCTTAGGAATTCTCATTCCTGCATGATCCCTGTCATCTGCAATTTGATTAAACATCCAGTCAGGTTTTGGATGCATTTTTAACAACCAATCCAATCCCCATTTTGCTTCATCCAATACATCGGCTATTCCATTTTTTCCATCCAGTCCGTTTGTTTGTTTTTCGTCCGTAAACACTTTTGGAAAATCACGGTAAGCCATCAGCAAATGATAAGTAGCATTGGCAGACGTGGTACTATATTGCAAATAATCCGATGCATCATGCCAGCCACCACTTACATCGATATAGGTACTGTCTTTAATCCCGGCTTTTTCTCCATATAAAACATATCCATCCTTAGTATGGCAACTATCTTTTAAGAAAGGGTTGAACCCACTTCGTTGCTGCCGCATATAGCGTAAACAAAAATCAGCAGCACCCTTGTACACATCATTACCAATAGTAAATTCAGGTGATGTTGTTTTACCTACCTGCAAAAAATATCGTCCGGGTTTTTTGAAAGCAGAAAAATCAAGTCGGTATGTTTGTTTGAAAGGCCCATAAGAACCGAAGGCTTTACTAAAGTGTCCGGAAAAAAGTATTTTTTTAGAGACCACTTCCACTAATTCCCAATTACTAATCCCCCTGATGTCCTTACTGCACCAAACAGCCACTTTTATACCATCAGGAGTATAGCCTAATTGATTGATCCGTATCCAGCTTTGTGGTTCGTCTTCTTTTGTTGATGCAAGCAAAGGCAATAATAATATAACCAGCCATTTTTTCATGGCCTTAAGTTACAAACAACCTTGCTAACTTAGCGGCTCTTTAATTATCACTTTATGAAAGGAGCCTAATATTATTCTGTTATCAATCAGGAATAAATATTGGCGGCGAATAAATAGCCTGTCCCGATAATTCCGGGATGTCAAATAAAAATAAAAACAAGTACATGAAATTAGTTACCTATATCAAAGAAGAAAGAGAACAGCTTGGCATATTAATCAATGATATGATATATGACATGGAAGTGCTGCACCCGGATCTGCCCAATAGCATGAATATGTTTTTAACCTATTGGGAAGATAGTTACCCGATAGCACTGGCCGGTGAGTTGTTGCTAAAGGAAGGAACCAGAACAAGTAATAAAGGAATTCCATTGAAGGAAGTGCAGCTGCTGGCACCGGTTCCTTTTCCCACCAGCTGCCGGGATGGTTATGCTTTTCGCCAGCATGTAGCAGCAGCCCGAAGAAACCGCAAAGCCGATATGATACCGGAGTTTGATCAATACCCGATTTTTTATTTTACTAATCATCATAGCATACAAGGGCCGGGTGATGTACGTTGTATGCCTGATCATTTTGAAAAATTAGATTTTGAACTGGAGGCCGCCATTGTTATTTGCAAGCTAGGCAGAAATATAAAAGCTGAAGAAGCTGATGAATATATTGGCGGATTGATGATTATGAACGATATCAGTGCAAGACGTTTGCAAATGGAAGAAATGTTATTGAACCTCGGTCCTGCCAAAGGAAAAGATTTTTCAACCGCCATCGGTCCCTGGTTAGTAACATTGGATGAGTTGCAACCCTTTGAAATAGCGGCCAAAGAAAATCATACCGGCACTGCCTGGAATCTAACTATGAAATGCAGGGTTAATGGCCAGCAGGTAAGTAAAGGCAATGTTAGTGATATGGATTGGACTTTTGCAGAAATAATCGAACGGGCTTCTTATGGTGTGGATCTTTATCCGGGGGATGTGATTGGAAGTGGAACTGTTGGTACCGGATGTTTCCTGGAACTGAATGGCACAGGTAAATTAAATGATCCCAATTATGCTGAACAATGGCTGGAACCAAATGATGTAGTGGAAATGGAAATTGATGGATTAGGCATGTTGAGCAATACAATTGTGGCAGAGGAGAGTGATTGGAGTATTTTAAAATTGAAAAAGAATTGAGGAAGGATTCAGCGCAGAGAACATGAGATAAGGAGTTGACGCAAAGAAAATTTTTAAAAATAATAATACTTTACCCTCCTCTGCGTATTCTCTATTTACTCCTTTTCGTAGCGATATTGCGTGGTGTCAGCGCCGAGAACAAGAGATAAAGAGTTAACGCAAACAAAAAATTTTAAACTATAATACTTTAAGTC
>JBKJXQ010000413.1:0-6180 GCA_046716235.1 Chitinophagaceae bacterium | reverse complement strand
AATTGGTATAACTTCTCCGATTAACAGAAACCCCAATTGCCTTTTATTGAGCAGAGGGGTGTACAGACTCTGGGAGAAATAAATTGTGTTGGGTGAAGGGCGATGCTGAGTAGTGAACAGAATGATGAAGAGAGAAACCCTCCGATAACATTAGGGTAAGCTGTATAAATGCTGATACTATCAATTGCAGCTTGCTACAAAAATTATGGGTTATGAAAATGACATTATAATTTATGTTGCTTTTATGGACAGGTCATAAAAAAAGCATCCCGATTTGTGGGATGCTAAATAAATTTTTAAAAAGAAAAGGAAAAATTACACTTGTTCAGTAGCATGTTCCCTTGCATAATTTAGTACATTCAGTACTACTTCAGTGCGGGGTGCTTCTGTAAGCTTGTCGAGCCTTTGCATAGAAGCTTTAAGAACGGCTAACTTTTCACGAAGTGTCCAGTCTTTTTCAAGTGCTTTTTCAATAGCAGCGGCCTTTTTTGAAGAACTTTCTTTGTACAAATACAATAAAAGATCCTCGGGGGTAAAATTTGTCATGAGTCTAACCAGTTAAGTGTCCAAAAAACGATATGTCCTGTGAGTTATAATAGGGAAAGGCGTCCGCAGATATAAACGGGAGCAGGTTTGGCTTATTGTGCGGGGCTTACTAATTCTTTCCGTTATCGGGTTTTTCCGATAGGAGGAAGAGTTCTTCATTGTCTCTTTTCATCAGGTATTTTTCCCGGGCATATTTTTCGAGAGTAGCAGGATTGGTCTTAAGACCCTGTAATTCTTTCTGTTCTGCCGCTATTCGTGTGGTGTAATGTTTTTTACTTTGTTGCAGATCCAGGAGTTCCTGGCGGCGGTCAAGTTGTGTAATAAGGTCATTTTTATCTAAAAAAATTACTACGATGCCAAAAATGACGAGGGTAATTAAATACTTGTTCTTTAAAAAGGCAGGGATATGAGTAAGTAGTTTCATAATATAGAAATTGTATTTCGGCCATCTGAAGCAGGAAGTCAAAAGTGAGAGAAATTGCTCCGACTTCTGACCTCTAACTTCTGTTTTCTACTTTCCAAATTTAATCTTTCCTTTCGGATATACAGCCGAGCTGCCTAATAATTCTTCAATTCGGATTAACTGATTGTACTTCGCAATACGATCTGTTCTGGATGCAGAACCGGTTTTTATTTGTCCGCAATTCAATGCCACTGCCAGGTCAGCAATAGTAGTATCTTCTGTTTCTCCACTGCGGTGACTCATTATAGTGTTGTACCCATTATGCAGCGCTAATGTTACCGCATTGATAGTTTCTGTAATGGTTCCTATCTGGTTTACTTTTACCAGCAAGCCATTGGCTGTGCCGGTATCAATACCTTTTTGCAAACGGAGAACATTGGTTACAAAAAGATCGTCACCCACTATCTGTATTTTCTTACCAACTTTATCAGTTAGTAATTTCCATCCGGCCCAGTCATCTTCAGCCATTCCATCTTCTATTGAAACGATGGGATAATTTTTAACCCAGTTTGCCCAAAAGTCAACCATTTTTTCGCTGCTGAGTTTTTTGCCATCTGATTTATGAAAATGATAAACTTTTTTAGCACTGTCATACATTTCACTTACCGCAGGGTCCATCGCTATAGCTATTTGTGTACCTGCTTTAAAACCAGCTGCACTGATAGCCAGCATTACGGTATCAATTGCTTCTTCATTACTTTGAATGTCGGGAGCAAAACCACCCTCATCACCCACATTGGTACTGTATCCTTTTTTCTTCAATACACTTTTCAATGCATGAAAAATTTCAACCCCCCAGCGTAATCCTTCGCTGAAAGAAGATGCCCCTACCGGCATTACCATAAATTCCTGGAAATCTATTTTATTATCAGCATGGGCACCACCATTCAGGATATTCATCATCGGGATGGGTAATGTTTTAGCATTGGTACCACCGATATAACGGAATAATGGCAGCGCTGCTTCTTCAGCTGCAGCTTTAGCTACCGCCATACTTACAGCAAGAATAGCATTAGCTCCCAGTTTTGATTTATTAGGAGTACCATCCAGTTCAATCATCATTGCATCAATGCCGGTTTGGTCGGCAATATCATTACCCAGTAATGCGGGAGCAATTGTTTTATTTACATTGGCCACTGCTTTCAGCACACCTTTACCGAGGTATTTTTTCTTATCACCATCTCTTAGTTCTGCAGCTTCGTGTATGCCGGTGCTGGCACCACTTGGCACAGCGGCACGGCCAATGGCTCCTTCGTCTGTTATCACATCTACTTCTACGGTAGGATTACCCCTTGAATCTAAAATTTGTCTGGCAAAAATTTCGGAAATGTAACTCATGAGTTGGTATTGTATTTATAATTGAAATTAATATTTTGTTTCCCGGCTTTGGTACTATCCAAAGGATCCTTCGGACTATCATCGTCTATTACAGGTTTATCCTGAGGTAACGCATTTTGCAACGTAGAATTTCCAACAATAATAGTTTCGCCCTGCAAAGAAACGGCTTTCATTGCTTGCAGCAAAAAGCCAAATTCGTTCATCCCAGTGTTTGTTGTTTTCCTAACAACCGTTTGATTTGGTTTTGAGAATACGCTTATCTTTAAAAAAATTTTAAACCATGCCACTTATCCTTGTTATACTAAGCTTGTCTTTATTATTATTGAATGCTAAACATGCAACGGCTCAAGCTACTCCTAAACTAATAACCACCGTAGAAGGCATTAAAGAATACGAACTAAACAACGGCCTCCGGGTCTTGCTTATGCCGGATGAGTCGCAAACAAATATTGCTGTAAATATTGTTTACAAAGTTGGTAGCCGTCACGAAGGCTATGGCGAAAGCGGCATGGCACATCTGTTGGAACATATGTTATTCAAACAGTGTAAAAAATTCGTTGACATTAAAAAAGCAATTGCCGATAAAGGTGCACAGGCAAATGGTACCACCTGGTATGATCGTACTAACTATTATGAAATACTGTCCGCATCCGATGAAAACCTCCTCTGGGCATTGGATATGGAAGCAGACCGCATGGTGAATTCTAAAATATTACCGGAAGAATTGAAAAAAGAATTCAGTGTGGTAAGAAATGAATTTGAAATAGGAGAGAATTATCCAAGTGCCGTATTGAATGAAAGAATACTTTCTGCAATGTATCTATGGCATAACTATGGCAAATCCACCATCGGTAGTAAAGAAGATATAGAAAGAGTGAAGGCGGAAAACCTGAAAGTGTTTTATAAAAAATATTATCAGCCTGATAATGCTGTATTGCTGATAGCCGGAAAATTTGATGAGAAAAAAGCTCTGGCTTATGTGCAGCAATTTTTTGGGCCAATACCCAAACCAACAAGGATTATTCAACCACCCTATACGATGGAGCCGGTACAGGATGGTGAAAGGCAGGTATCTCTCCGTCGCATAGGTGATATTCAATACATAGGCATGGCGTATCATACCCCATCATTGGCGGATAAAGATTATGCCGCTAATGATGCTTTGCTGCAAATATTGACTAACGATCCTTCAGGCATTTTGTATAAAAAATTAATAGAAACTAAATTGGCGACTAAAGAATATGGCTATGCTCAAACATTGCACGACCCCGGTTTTTCTTATTTCCAGGTAGAAGTGCCAAAAGATAAAAGTATTGACAGCGCAAAACAGGTTTTGCTAAGCACCATGGATAATATTAACAATATTGCATTTACCGAAGAAGACCTGACCCGTGCTAAAAATACTATACTTAAATATGCAGAAGATATTCAAAGCAAAACAACAAATTTTGCTATTGCACTTACTGAATTTATAGGTGCTGGTGATTGGCGGCTTGCTTTTTTATACCGTGACAGGATAGAAAAATTAACCGTGGCTGATGTACAGGCAGCTGCCAAAAAATATTATAAACCTTCAAACCGTACCTATGGTGTTTTTATACCGGATGCTGCCCCGGACAGAACGATAGTGGCAGAAACTCCTGATATAAAGAATTTATTAAATGGCTATAAAGGAAAAGAAGTAGCGGCACAAAAAATAAATTTCGAAAACAGTATCGAAAACATAAAAAAGAATACAGCGTATGGTACATTGGCCAATGGAGGTAAATATGCATTGCTGGAAAAACCAACCAAAGGCGATAAAATAACTGCTTCAGTGATAATGCGATTTGGGGATGAAAAAAGTTTGTCTGAAAAATCAGAAGCCGGATCGATACTGGCAGAGATGCTTAAAACAGGAACGACCACCAAAACAAAAAAACAAATAGCCGATGAACTTGATAAAATAAAAACAAATATTTCCTTTTCCGGTGGACCGGGTGCATTAACCATTAATCTAAGTACAGACAAACAAAACCTGCCGGCAGCACTTGCTTTGCTGGAAGATATGCTGAAGCATCCAAAATTTGATGCAGCAGAATTTGACAAAATACTGATAGATGCAAAAGCCAATTTTGAATCGACCAAAAGCGATCCGCAATCGTTGGCTTCAGAAAAATTAGGTAAGCTGTTGAGCAAATATCCAAAAGGCCATCCTTATTATGCTGCCAGTACAGACGAAAACCTGGAAGAGCTGGCAAAGTTGAAACTAGAGGAAGTGAAAAAATATTACACTGATTTTTACGGGGCTAATAATTCTGTTTCAGCTTTTGTAGGTCAATTGGAAAAGAAGACGATAACAGATTTTTTGCAAAATACCTTTGGCAAATGGAATAGTAAACAATTCTATAAAGAGATAGAGCCTATGTATTTTGAAACAAAGGAAACAACAGAGATTATTAATACCCCGGATAAAACAAATGCGATGATGCTGGCGGGTATGAATCTAAATATCTCCCGTAAAAATGCTGATTATCCGGCTGTAATGATGGCCAATGAATTATTGGGCGGGGGTGCATTTCTTTCCTCCCGTATACCGCAACGATTGAGGGAAAATGAAGGTATGAGTTATGGTGCAGGAAGTTTTTTGAATGTGCAGTATAAATATAATAGTGGTAACTGGGGAATGTATGCCATGTTCAACCCATTATATAAAGGTCGCCTGGATTCTGCATTGCGCCAGGAAGTAGATAAGGCTATAAAAGGAGGCTTTACACAGGATGAATTGACGAAATCAATAATTAGCTGGCAGGAACAAAATAAAACAGCGTTAGGTAGTAATGAAAACCTTGCCGGTATGCTCCGCATGTATCTGATGAATGACAGAGATATTAATCAGTATACTGAAATGGAAAATAAAGTGAAAGGATTAAACCTTGATGCTGTTAATGCAGCACTGCGTAAGTATTTTGACAAATCAAAATTAGTGATGGTATACGGAGGCGATTTTGATAAAAATAAAACACCGGAGAAAACAGAGAAGAAAGCCTTTTAATTAGTCAGTGCTTTAAATATATCTTCCAGGCTATGGTTTTCGCTTTGCAGTGAAATGGTGTTCAGGTTTTCCTGCAAAGCGATTTCTAATAATCGCTTTCTTACTACTTCCGGATTTGAGGTTTGAAGTTGAACCCAGAGCCTGCCGAAGGTGGGGGTTGAGGTTCTTCCACTTTTGTAACTTCTTTTATCTCTTCTAATACTTCTTTGCTTACAGTTTCTTTAAACTGTACGATAACAACATGATTGTCTTTATTTCCTTTTTGTAAATTACTTAGTTTATCATCGGCTACTAATTCACCTTTATGTATAATGATAACCCTGTCGCAGATGGCTTCTACTTCCTGTAAAATGTGCGAAGAGAACAACACTGTTTTATTAAGCCCTTGTTTTTTTATTACTTCTCTTATTTCTACAATCTGTTTTGTGTCGAGGCCGGTAGTGGGTTCATCCAATATTAATACTTCCGGATCATGAATAAGTGCAGCCGCTAATCCTACTCTTTGTTTATAACCTTTTGAAAGCTGCCCGATTTTCTTTTTACTTTCTATTTTTAATCCTGTTAAATCAATTATACTTTCTATCTTTTCTTTTGGATTGGAGGTTTTATGTACTTCCGCCACAAACCCTAAATACTCTCTCACATACATATCATAATACAATGCATTCAGCTCTGGTAAATAGCCAATTTTCTTTTTTGTTTCTAATGGTTGTTCCGCTACATTAATGCCGCAAACAAATGCTTCGCCACCGGTTTGTTGCAGATAGCCGGTAATAATTTTCATTGTAGTGGATTTACC
>JBKJXQ010000412.1:0-7183 GCA_046716235.1 Chitinophagaceae bacterium | reverse complement strand
AACTATGCCTATACCAATAACCTGAGTACTTCCGACAAAGAAGTAAATAACTATAATACCGGTTCAGGAAAATATGATGTACCCAATCTGCGATTAACTAATAATTTTGAAAATACTTTTTTAGCCCATCGTGTAGGTGCAAACTTCCGGGTGCAGAATAAAAAATATAATTATCAGTTTGGATTGGGGGTGCAAACTTCAACACTGGAAAGCAAAAGTTACCAGGCATTTACCCGAAAAGATTCTATCAACAGAAATTCTTATACCAATTTGTTTCCTACGGCTAATTTCAACTTTACACCAAGCCGGAGCAAAAACCTGCGTATCAGTTATAATGGCAGAACTAATCAGCCAAGCATTTCTCAATTACAGAATGTACCGGATGTAACCGATACACTAAACCAAAAAATTGGAAATCCTAATTTGAAACAGGAATTCAACCATAATTTTAATATTGGATTTAATACGTTTAATATTCTTACGTTCAAACTGATTGCCGCTAACCTTAGCTTTAATACAACACAAAACAAAATTGTAAATGATATATCAGTACAGGGTCCTGTGCAGATAACGAGGTACGCCAATGTAAACGGGTATTACAGTGCAAGATCTTTTTTAACGTTAGGGCTACCATTTAAAAATCCGAAATTGAAAGGCTCCAGTGTAAATCTGACTAATAATATGGGTTTTTCCAAAGATGTGAGTTTGTTAAGACAGGTAAAATATACTTCTAAAACTTTCTCTGTTACACAAGGGGTGGGTGTAAATATTAATAAAGAAAAAATTGACTTCGGGGTAAAAGCCAACGTAGCGTACAATACAACTTCTTATTCTAATCCGTCGCAGGCCGATATTGACTACTTCACACAAACTTATTCAGGAGATGTAAGCTATACGTTCCCCAAAAATTTTATTCTGTCAACCAATTTTAATTATTTAATCAATACAGGCCTTGGTGAAGGATACAATCAAAATATACCGCTCTGGAATGCCAGCTTCAGCAAACAATTATTTAAAAAGAAAAATGGTGAGCTGAAGCTATCAGTGAATGACATACTAAATCAAAATCAAAGTATCGTCCGTTCCGTCAGTGACAACTATTATCAGGATACCAGGAGCATTGTATTAAAAAGATATTTCATGATAAGCTTTCTCTTTAATCTGAACAGAATGGGTGGGGGTAATAATAATGGACAGGTGCCGGGAATGCCCCGCCAAATGGAAAGAAATATGCGTGACGTAAGAATGTTTTAAAGATATACCCAGGTAAAACTAAAAACGTCCTTAAGAAATAAAGGACGTTTTTTTATGTTATAGGGGTTAGTAAAAAAAAACAATTCCACTAATATTAATTAGTGCTTCGGTACAATCAAAACCTTTTATTTTCTTCGGTGATAAACACCGGCAGCGGGTGATGTACCTGAAATAAAAACCGACAGCACCGATTTTAATAAATGGAAAAAATTAATAGAAGGCTTGTAATAATGGCGGTAAATTTTCGCTGATTGATGCGAGTGTACGAGGTTTCTGTCTTTCATAATCGGATAATTTATTTTAAGTTAACGTATGGATTGTAATTAAAAGTATGAAATAAAAATAAAAAATAATAATATTGTGTCCTGTTATTCTTCCTTTAAATCCACTACAATGAAAAAATCCGTAAAAACACTTGTATTTATTACTATTGCTGTTTTCTATTTTATTCCTATTGCTGCCCAATTAAAACTTCCATCTATAAATGGTGTAGGACATGATGTAAAAAAAGTTATTGATGATTATCCTAACCATTTTACCAACCTGATGGGAGAATTATTGATCGAAAACGCCCAGTCAACCGATTATCAATGCAACTTTATAGTGAATGGTGCCGAGGAAGCAATTGTTACCCGCTATCCTGCAAAAAAAGAAATATCCAGCTGGCGGGCACTGATGCTGACCACTGATGATTTTGAAAAAGCAAAACAAAAATTTAAATCATTATACAACCAACTCAATAACCTTTCTGTTAGTTCCGCCAATGGAAATTACAGGCTAAAGGGAATATATGAATCGCCGGAAGAGGAAAAGAAATTTACCAGTGTGTTGTTTTCTTTCGAGCCAGTCAATGATTTGGTAAAGAAGTTAAAAGTAGAAATATCCATACAATTCTATGCACCTATGGAATGGAAGGTAAAAGTATTGGTGTATGACAGGGAAAGAGAAGATGAAGAAAGGGGAAAGACTGTTGAAGAAAATCTATAGTCGATAGTCCGGAGTCAGGAGAGACGTGGTGTATTGACTTCAGACTAACTTCTCTTGACTCTATTGCTCGTGACTCATTCTTTAACCTTTATTAACCTTAAACCAAGCCCTATTAACCCATATTGCCGGAAAGGCAGAATACTTTCGTAGCAGAAATGAAATAAGCTATGAGAAAAGTTTACCTGTTATTACTATCTGTTTGTTTTACCACCACATTACTGGCGCAAAAGAATGGTTTTGTAAATGGAATAGCTTTTGATACTATCAGCAAGCAACCTGTTAGCGGTGCTACTGTTTCAGTATTGGAAAAGAAAGATTCTTCACTGGTATCCTTTACCATGACGGGCAATGATGGCAGGTTTGAATTAAAGGGATTGGCCAATGGAGATTATCGTTTATTGATTACCCACGTTAATTATTATAACAGCAATACTTATTTCGCCATTTCAGATAATAATAAAAATGCAGCGCAGGGAAAGGTGGTGATGAATGACAGAACTAAAGTACTGGAAGAAGTTGTACTGGCAACTGAAGCCCCGCCTGTTACATTAATCAATGATACCATTCAATACAACGCCGGTTCCTTCAAAGTGCAACCCAATGCGAATGTAGAGCAGTTGCTTAAAAAACTTCTGGGAGTAAAAGTAGATATGGAACTATTAAAGCTCAGGGAGAAAAAGTTACCAAAGTATTAGTTGATGGAAAAGAATTTTTTGGCAATGATCCGAAAATTGCTACTAAAAACCTGCCGGCTGATGCAGTGGATAAAGTGCAGGTATATGATAAACAAAGCGATCAGGCACAACTCACCGGCTTTGAAGATGGCAATTATGAAAAAACCATCAACCTGAAACTGAAGAAAGATAAAAAGAAAGGAGTGTTTGGAAAAGTAAATGCAGGTGGGGGAAATAAAGAACGATACGAAGGGAAGTTCAATGTCAATTCATTTAAAGGGGCAAGACAATTCTCTGCTATCGGTATGGGAAATAATACCAATGCTGAAGGGTTTTCCTTTATGGACATTCTCAACTTTACCGGTGAGATGGCAAGAATGCAAAGAGGTGGTGGCGGTGGTAATATTAATATTAATGTATCGGGAGAAGAAGCGGCCGCTATGGGTGTAAATGCGGGTGGCCGTAACAGTGGCATTAACACAGCATGGGGTGGGGGATTAAATTATAATAATATCATTGGAACAAAACTGGATTTTCAAAGCAAGTATTTTTATAACCGGTTCAATCCAAATTCAGAAAGCCATATACAGCGCCAATACTTTTTACCGGATTCTTCTTATTTCTATAATCAAAATTCTTTTTCTGATAACCTGAATAACAATCATCGTTTCAATCTGAACACCCTTTATCAAATTGATTCGATGAATTCAATCCGCATTACTCCATCTTTCAGTTTTCAGAAAACAAATAACCGTTCACAAACAGACTATCAAACCTTATCTGAGGATAAAATGCTGACCAATGAGGGCTTCAGTAATAATACAGCAACAAGCAAAGGATATAATTTTCGTAATGATATTATCTGGAGAAAGAAATTTGCCCGGAAGGGAAGAACATTTTCATTATCCTTTCAAACAAGCCAGAATGAAAGCGATGGCAATGGCAGTCTTTCTTCTATCAATAAATTTTATACCTCAAATGGCATATTAATAAAACGGGATACCCTGAACCAGGAAAATAATATTGAAGGCAATCTCAAAAGCTATAATGCCAGAGGGGTGTATACAGAACCCATCTGGAAAAAATCATTGATAGAGTTTAGCGTAAGTAAAAGTAATAGCCTTAGTACTTCCCGGAAAAAAACTTTTGATTATAATAGGGGGAACGGAAAGTATGACCGGCTAAACAGTGGACTTACCAATGATTTTGAAAATACTTATGGTTTTACCAATGCCGGCATCCGCATGCGGACACAAAAGAAAAAATATAGTTATGCTTTTGGTGCTAACTGGCAGCAAGCAGAGCTGGAAGGAAAAATAATCAGTGGTAATAAAGACTCCTTGATCAATAAAATTTTTCATAATATTTTACCTAATGCAAGATTTCAGTATAATATTACCCGGTTCAAAACTTTTTCGCTTACGTATAATACAAATACCAATCAGCCAAATATGACACAGCTGCAACCCGTACCGGATAACAGCAATTCGCTGAATATTAAAGAAGGAAATCCTGATTTGAAACAGGAGTTTAATCAGAACATACAAGCCAACCTGAACCTGCTGAGTCCGTATAAGAATAAAAATCTCTTTATGTTTTTAACCATGCAGGCCACTCAAAATAAAATTGTGAATTACGATACCATCAATAACCTGGGAATAAAAAGAACCCGGCCGGTAAATGTAAACGGTGTTTATAATATTAATAGCAATATCAGCTATAGTATGCCGGTTAGGTTTTTAAAAGGAAGTGTGGAAATAAGCAGCAATACCGGCTTTTTTAAAACCAAACAATTCATTAATACGGTGGGGAATGATATCAAAACATTTTCCATTGGTCCGGATGTGCGGCTGGATATGAATCCTACAGAGAAAATAAATATAACGTTCGGCGCAGGGTTCAGTTATAATAAAACTAAATATTCACTACAATCAGCATTAAATACTAATTATCTTTCGCAGGAGTATAATGCTTCACTCGATTGGCAAATGCCAAAGGGATTTTTCTTTGCTACAGATTTCACTTATACTATCAATAGTCAAAGAGCTTCCGGCTTCAATATAAAAGTGCCGTTGTGGAATGCCAGTATCAGCAAACAAATGCTTAAGTATAATAGAGGCGAACTGAAGTTCAGTGCCAGGGATTTGCTGAATAAAAATATCGGTATCAGCCGCAATACCAATAACAACTACATTGAAGATTCCAGAGTATTGACATTGCGCCAGTTTTTTTTACTAAGTTTTACTTATAGCCTGAGTAAGACAGGATTGAATGGGCAATATTGATTACGCCACCGGCAACTCAAACCCAAAAGTAGTTCCCTTACTGAAAACACTTTCCATCCAAACTTTTCCTTCCTGTGCTTCTATAAATTCCTTGCAGAGCAGGCCGCGGCAGTGGCTTCTTCTATTAAAACGAAACAGCAATTGATGAAGTGATAAAAGTATTGTTATTTGTAACTCCTGACGGTTTGATAAAAATATCATCTTTACTGTTCAGGTTTCTTAGTTCCAGTCTTACCAGCACATTCTTTGCGGGTGCATGATCAATATTTAAAGAAAACCCTGTTGTTTTAAATCCATTTGGTGTTCCTGTTGAAATGATTACTCCGTTCTCATCGCTATAATATTCTCCCCGGGCGGCGATGGCCCATTTATCATTAATTGAATATTTTAAAATAGCCACCGGAGAATACCATGTATTTTTCTTATCGCTACCCGGAGTTTTTTCTTCGGTGCCGATATCAAACCCTGCTGTTACATCAAACTTGCCGGTGATGCTGAATATACCATATACATTGTGAAAGAGCCTTGACAATCTTGCATTGTCAGGTTTATCTGTACCAATAAATGTGCTGTAATTCAGCAATACCTTATTAGAAGGTTTGTATTGAATCTGTGTACCCCAGCTCATTAGAGAATTACCATTTACACGGGTAATGCGCTGCCAACCATTCAACGCCAACCCACTTAGCAACCATTTACCGTTATCAGAAGTATAAGTAAGTTTTGCTCCCGCTTCAAAGTAAGGCGAGTTATCTGCCAGTATGCTTCTTGTCAGGCTCCAGCAACTTGGTGAGTGGGCACTTTCAAAACCGATATGAGAACCGAATATACCGGCGTCTAACCATAGATTTTTCTTTTTGCTCAGTTTGACTCCTGCATTGGCTTCATAAATATTTTTTAATACTCCCGGCTCTGCTGCATAATTTGCATTCATATAAGTACCGGCAGCTAATGCCAGGTTAGCTCTTACTCTATCTGCTGTATAATTAGCTTTCAGATAGCCCAGATTCAAGTTAAATTCATTGTGCCGGTTATGACTGTAAATAAACCCCGGACGGTTATTGTCCGAAGGCTTATTAAAATCATATTGATAATAAGCTTCAACAAAGCCACTGAATGTCAGTGAGCCGGTTGAATCCTGCGCCATTAATTGTGAACTTATCAAAATAGCTGTTCCAATTAAAATTTTTTTCATCTTATTCAATTTTAAATTATCTAATGTAATATTCAGTTTCAAAACATTTACTACAGAAGGGCCAAGAACGGGTTTATTATGTCATCTAAAAAAATAGTGCCGCCGTTGGCTTCTTCAAATAATCCTTTTTTGTCTTTTTTACTGCACCGGTAAATGCTCCGGCCTTATGCCCGAACAATTCACTTTTCGGCAATTCTTTGCTAAAAGGATTGCAATTAACCGCAACAAATGATTTGTTGCTCCGGCCAGCAATTTTTTGATTGGTGATGAGAATAAGATCGGGATCAGAATATTCATACAGTTCATTCGTTATCCATGAACCAGCTACTGCAAGACCAACTACAGCAATATCTTTTTTAACTATCTCACCAACATGAAAGGCGAATTTTTCCTGTATCATATTATTAAAGATAAAAATTGCGAAAAGCTTTTCCAATAAAAAAACCTTCCGGAAACGAAAGGTTCTGCTGATATTAAAACTTATCAGTTTAGTTAATCCTTATCTGCCGGTTACCACTCTGGTTATTACGGTTCATCTCCTCCATCATTTTTTCTCTCTCTTTTTTAAATTGTTCCGGGGTGTAATGTTTTTTTCCGGCAGGTCCTTTTATTACAGTAAGATCGGCTTTTTCAGAAATACTGATAGCTTTAAATACTTGGGTACCTTCCTTTATATCCATTTCCACAATCAACCCCGGCAATTGTCCCTGGAATTCTGCTGGGCCTGCTGAAACGGGGATGCTGGTAGTAAACCAAGCCACTATATTGGAAGTGTCCTGTATTTCTTT
>JBKJXQ010000411.1:0-2770 GCA_046716235.1 Chitinophagaceae bacterium | reverse complement strand
AATAAAAAATAACGGATTTTGCCAATTATGAAGTCAAATAGAAATTGTGTACTTACCATCAACGGCGGTTCATCCAGCATTAAGTTTGCTTTATACGAAATTGAAGGATCGCTGAAGCAATTGTTTTATGGTAAGATGGAAAATATTGGCATAAAAAATACAAAACTGAGTTTTACAACTGCAGATACCCATGAAGAGAATAGCTTCGATATTAATGCCACTGATTATACTAATGCAGGAAATCTATTGATTGAATGGCTTGAAAAACAAGATGGTTTTGTTTCAGTAAAAGCAATAGGTCACAGGATAGTTCACGGAATGAAACATACAGACCCCCAACAGGTCACTTCTAAATTATTGGCTGAATTAAAAGAAATCAGTGCATACGATCCTGAACATTTGCCAGGAGAAATTAACCTCATAGAAATATTTCAAAAGCGTTACCCTTTGTTACCACAAATAGCTTGTTTTGATACTTCATTTCATTCATCCATGCCGCCCGTTGCAAAATTGTTGCCCATACCACGCCGGTATAAAGACAAAGGAATTCAGCGATACGGTTTCCATGGACTTTCTTATACATGGCTTATGGAAGAACTTAAACGAATAGGAGGGAATGAAACTGCACAAGGAAAAATAATATTAGCACACCTTGGTAATGGTGCAAGTATTGCTGCAATAAAAGATGGTATAAGTATAGATACAAGCATGGGTTTTACACCCACTTCCGGTTTACCAATGGGCACAAGGAGTGGCGATCTTGAGCCTGGTGTTGCATGGTATTTAATGGAGGTTGAAAAGCTTACCCCGGAACAATTTAGTCATCTGATCAATCATGAATCCGGTCTACTGGGTGTATCTGAAACGAGTTCTGATATGCGAGAACTAATTAAAATTAAAGATACCGACAGCAGGGCTGCTGAAGCAATTGAACTGTTTTGTTATCAAACAAAAAAATGGATCGGATCATTTACAGCTGTGCTCGGAGGTTTAGACACATTGGTATTTTCAGGCGGAATTGGTGAGAATGCACCGGAAGTTCGGGACCGTGTATGCCGTGGCCTTGAATATTTGGGAATTGAATTGGACGAGCAAAAAAATTTAAAAAATGAAGCAATTATTTCATCAGCCGAAAGCAGCGTATCCGTTCGTGTTATAAAAACCAATGAGGAATTAATGATCGCAAAATTGGTTTGCCATGTTTTGAATTACTCAATCAGAAATTAATTATTATGGAATCAGAAATTATCAATACAGAAGTTAAAACCTTGTCTACTGAATTACTTCAAAAGATGAATGCTTACTGGCGGGCAGCTAATTATTTATCTGTGGGTCAAATATATCTGTATGATAATGCCCTTCTAAAAAAGCCGTTAACGCTTGAACATATAAAACCCCGGCTATTGGGACATTGGGGTACTACCCCGGGTCTTAACTTTATCTATGTGCATCTTAACCGCATCATAAAAAAATATGATCTTAATATGATTTATGTTACAGGTCCGGGGCATGGAGGGCCGGGATTAGTAGCCAATACTTATTTAGAAGGAAGCTACAGTGAAATTTATTCCGGTATAACACAGGATGAAGCAGGGTTGAAAAAATTATTCAAACAGTTTTCTTTTCCGGGAGGTATACCAAGCCATGTAGCGCCGGAAACGCCTGGCTCAATAAATGAAGGCGGCGAACTAGGTTACTCATTGGTACATGCTTACGGTGCTGTTTTTGATAATCCTGATTTGTTGGTTGCTTGCGTAATAGGAGATGGCGAGGCGGAAACGGGGGCTATTGCTGCAGGCTGGCATTCCAATAAATTTTTAAATCCTGTGCATGATGGTGCTGTACTTCCCATTTTGCATTTGAATGGATATAAAATTGCCAATCCAACTATACTTGCACGAATTCCAAAAGAAGAATTGGAACAACTTTTTAAAGGGTATGGCTACAAGCCATATTTTGTTGAAGGAGAGAATCCGGAAAAAGTTCATGAATTGTTTGCAACAACTATAGATACTATCGTTGCCGAAATTAAAAAAATACAAAAAGAGGCAAGAACAAATGGGTTTACAAAACGTCCGCAATGGCCGATGATAATTTTGGATACGCCAAAAGGATGGACAGGACCTAAAGAAGTGGATGGTATAAAAATAGAAGGAACATGGCGTTCGCACCAGGTACCGCTCGCCGAGTTAGCTACAAAACCAGATCATGTGCAAGTGCTGGAAGATTGGATGAAAAGTTATAAGCCCGAAGAACTCTTTGATGAAAATGGGAAACTCATTGCTGAATTGGCTGAACTTGTGCCACAAGGTACAAAGCGTATGGGAGCTAATCCCCATGCAAATGGCGGTCTTCTTTTGCATGATTTAAAAATGCCTGACTTTAAAAAACAATCCATTGAAGTAACAAAGCCGGGTACCATAAAAGCAGAAGCAACGGTAGTAATGGGAACTTTTTTACGAGAGGTGATGAAGCTAAATTGGGACAATAGAAATTTTAGAATTTTCGGGCCTGATGAAACAAGTTCTAACCGCCTCTCTAAATTATTCGATATAACCGATCGTACTTCTACTGCCGAAATTTTAGAAAGTGATGAACACATTTCGTCAGATGGCCGGGTTATGGAAGTGCTGAGTGAACATTTATGCCAGGGTTGGCTCGAAGGTTACTTGCTAACAGGACGGCATGGTCTTTTTTCCTGTTATGAAGCATTTATTCATATTGTAGATTCCATGTTTAATCAACATGCAAAATGGTTAAAAGTATCCGG
>JBKJXQ010000410.1:0-5477 GCA_046716235.1 Chitinophagaceae bacterium | reverse complement strand
TCTATAAACTCAGGGTGACAGTGTTATTTTAATCTAATTGGTATCAAATGTAAGTGGATAGTGAATACACGATAGTTTTCACAATACAACGAATCATTGGCTGCATCATGTTTTTAAAGAATAGCTGAAGTGAAAGGTAAATTTTCTGCTGTAAAGCACTATCATCTTTCCATTATCAATTATTAGCTATATCACCCCTGCCAGTTCGAGACTTTTTTTTCTAAGTTTTTTTAGTTCTATATCTTCCACCAGTGGATCGGCTGTAAGTATAAGAGAAATATTATTTTCTTTCCACCAACCGTTCTTATGAAGTTGCTCCATAGCAATAACGCCTACCAGGTATTTTCTATCTTCTTGTAAATGCCATTCTTCTACCCACTCAAATTGTTCACGGGGAATATCTTTTAATTCATTAAAGCTTACATATATTCTCAGATAAATTGTATTGCCAAGCTGGTGAGGCTGGTGGTGGTATAATTTTTTGTACTCATAATTATATTCATACCGTAAAGCAGAAATATCACTTAATACAGCAGAGGCTGTAGGAAAACTGACGGCTCCTTTTACATAAAAGAATTGTTTATGTGCAAAACCACTTTCTATTACCACCCCATTATATTCATTTTTTACAAAAGCCAGGTGGTCATTCTGTTTTACAAATTGTGGCAATACAAATGCTGCAACTTTTCCATCTTTTAATTTTTGTGCCTGTGCCACTAATTTTATTTGCTGATTTTTTGCTTTAGCCACTAATGCATCGGCAGCATCAATATTCTGAATGCCATTGAAAAGTAATTTATCCGGTGATTCAATAATACCATAAGCATGTGCCAGCAATATAGCCCATTTATTAACGGCATCGTATCCTTCGATATCCAGTTTAGGATTACTTTCTGCAAAGCCGAGTTGTTGGGCTAAAAGTAATGCCTGTTTAAAATCCAACTGCTCATCAAACATTTTAGTAAGAATAAAATTAGTAGACCCGTTTACTATCGCTTTGATGGAATGTAACAGATCATTATCATAATATTCTTCCAGGTTGCGGATAATAGGAATAGAAGCACAGGAAGAAGCTTCATATAATAATGATTTACCTGTTTGTTGTTGTAGTGTCAGCAAAGCAGTTAAGTTTTCAGCTATCATTTTTTTACTGGCACTTACTACATCCTTATTATTTTTCAGGGCTGTCGAAACTATTTCAAAGGCTGCTATGGAGTCGTCAATTACTTCTACAATAACATTTATTTCCGGGTCGCTAAGTAATTCATTTTTATCACTGGTAAATAACGAATCGGGGGCATTGCGTTTTTTACCGGGCTGTTTGATACAGATTTTTTTAATGCTTGCTTTCAGGGAGGGTGTTTGCTGTAGTATTTTATACAATCCTTCGCCTACCACGCCAAAGCCGAATAAGCCTATGGTTAATTGCTTATGTGTATCCATATTATTGATTAACTACTTTTAAATGGTTGGATGATTTTTCTTCAATAAATAATTTTAATGCTGCTTCAATTTTTTCATACTCCAGTAAAAAGCCATCATGACCAAAATCGCTGGCTATACTCAGTAATTGTGCACCGGATATATTTTCCTGCAGGTATTCCTGTTCGTTGATAGGGTACAATACATCTGATTTAATGCCTATTACCAGAGTCTTTGCAGTAATTTTTTTTAATGCATTTAAAATACCACCACGGCTGCGTCCCACATCATGGCTGTCCATACTTTGCGTAAGCCGGTAATAACTAATAACATTAAACCGGTTTACTAATTTCAATCCCTGGTAACGTTGGTAATTATCTGCAGCAAATGCCACTTCTTTACTGAGTGAAACATAAGCTTTATCCCTTGGTTGGGTAATATCATAACCATTGTAATAACGATAAGAAAGCAGTGCAATAGAACGGGCAGCCGAGAGTCCTTTTTGCCCCGCATCAGACCGTTGTTCCAACCAGGTATGGTCTGCTTCAATAGCCATCCGTTGTGATGCGTTGAATGCAATGGCCCACGGCGATAAAACGGCACTCGTCGCAATAGGAATTATATGCTCAAATAAAGATGGTTCTTCAATAGACCAATCAAGTAATTGCATTCCACCGGTACTGCCGCCCATTCCAATAAATATTTTTTGAATACCAAGATGGTCTTTTAATTTTTGATAGGCCCTTACCATATCGTTTATGGTAAAAAAAGGAAAATTATGATAATAAGGCTTGTTGGTTTGTGGATTGATACTTAGCGGAGATATACTTCCATAAGGGCTACCGGGTTTATTTACACAGATGATGAAATGTTTAGCAGGGTCAAAAAACTTTCCATCACCTACAAGAACTGGCCACCATTCAGCAGGATTGCTATTGGCGGTAAGTGCATGAAATATCCATACCACATTATTTTTTGCAGCATTTAATTTTCCATGCGTTGTATAAGCCAGGTGAAAACCAGGAAGGCTTTCACCTGACTCTAATGTAAATGTTTCATTATAATTAAAAACTGTAGTCATTGTTATTCTGATCGGTAGCGAACAGAACCCTGAATGGTAAGTATTTTGTTTCCTTCACTGAAAGAAACAAAATCCCAATCCTCCGGATTGCAACGAAAGCCTCATCAGGGAACTATACGTTAGGTACCTGATTTTATACGGCTAATTCTTTTTCATATACTGCTGCAAAAGCCTGTTCAAAGTCTGCTTTAATATCATCAATGTGTTCAATGCCCACACTGATCCTGATTTGATTTGGTTGCACACCTGCAGCTATTTGTTCTTCTACACTTAATTGTTCATGTGTAGTAGATGCCGGGTGTATGGCCAATGTTTTTGCATCGCCTACATTAGCCAGATGACTTACTAATTTTAATGAGTCGATGAATTTGCTGGCATTTTCTTTTTTGCCTTTAACACCAAAATTAAGTACACCACCAAAACCGTTCTCCAGGTATTTTTTTGCGAGTTCATTATATGGACTGCTTTTTAAACCGGGATATTGTACAAACTCTACAGAAGGATGTTGCTCCAGCCATTGTGCTAATACCAGTGCATTATCAACATGGCGTTGTACACGCAGGCTTAATGTTTCCAAGCCTTGTAGTAATAAGAACGAATTAAAAGGGCTTTGCGATGATCCAAAATCTCTTAATCCTTCTACTCTTGCACGGATAGCAAATGCAATATTAGGAAGCCCTAATGGATTGCCTTCACCAAATACATCCCAGAATTTTAAGCCATGATAACCTTCGCTGGGTTCAGTAAACTGTGGAAATTTGCCGTTGCCCCAGTTATAATTACCACCATCAACAATGACACCGCCGATACTGGTACCATGTCCGCCAATCCATTTTGTAGCAGATTCTACCACTACATTAGCACCATGCTCCAGTGGCCGGAATAAATAACCGCCTGCACCAAATGTATTATCAACAATTAATGGTAAGTCATATTCTTTGGCCAGATCTGCAAATTTTTTAAAATCTGGAATATTGAGACGTGGGTTACCAATCGTTTCTAAATAAATAGCTTTGGTATTTTTATCAATGTGTTTTACAAAACTTTCAGCATCATCGCCATCAGCAAAACGGGCTTCAACGCCAAGACGTTTAAAAGCGACTTTGAATTGATTATAAGTACCCCCGTATAAAAAAGTAGAACTAATAAAATTATCACCTGCCTGGAGTATATTATTCAATGCAAGGAACTGTGCCGCCTGCCCCGAGCCGGTTGCCAGGGCTGCTACACCGCCTTCCAATGCCGCTATGCGCTGCTCAAAAACATCGGTAGTCGGGTTCATGATACGGGTGTAAATATTGCCAAATTGTTTGAGGCCAAAAAGATTAGCCGCATGTTCACTGTTATCAAATGCATACGAAGTGGTTTGATAAATAGGAACTGCCCTTGATTTTGTAGTAGGATCTATCTGCTGACCGGCATGCAGTTGCAGTGTTTCAAAATGAAGTTTGTTGCTCATAATAGTAGATTTAATATTTATAGTCAGAAAGAACGTTTAGTGCCGTAAATGAAGGGGTTAGCCTTTGCGGAGGGTAAATGTAGTATGCCTTACGGCATACAGCACAGACAACAACTACACATTATTGTGAAAAAAGTAAGCGATTTTGATGTTGTTTTTTGTAGCATAAAATTTACTCCACAAAAGTAATAGACTTTGTTTAAGATTACCAAATATTGTTTAGCAGGCCTCTTCAGCAATCAATGTTTTTATTCTAAAAGTTGCAAGGGGCAAGGGTTCAAAAAAATGTTAAAGAACAGGTTGCTGCTTATCAGGAAGGGTAAAAAATAAAAAACTCACCTGACAAGTCAGATGAGCCTGAATATTTTGAAACAATATTTTAGCGCATTAATCTGACTTATCTGTCCGCCGCGGCGGATGGAATTGGCACCTTTTCCCGCTACCGGCGGGAGAGGTTGTCAAGGCTTCACAGGGCCATTACCCTCTGCCTTTCATGATAAGCTTGTTCTTATAAAAATGAGAATGTCTTTATTTTAAAGAACAAGTTTAAAGAACTAATGTAAAGGTAAATGCTGATGCCCCAGATTTCCAAATCCAGTTTTAAAAATAGTGCCAAACGGATGTTTGTATAAGTTGCAGGATCTTTAGTGACAATAACTATTAATGGTGTAAATTTTTTTCTAGCCAGTCTTTTTGAGAGTGGGTGGTTTGTTCTGATAAAACTTTAGTTTCAATTTTTTGCTGGGCATTTTGAATTGATTTACTGAGCATTTTATGTTCTACAGCTTCGGTTTCTGCCATGCCTGATTGTTTCATTAGCTGCACTATTTTTTCGCCGCCAAAATGTAAGAATAAAGGCTCATTAAGTGCTGACCAAACCTGTACTGTTGTCAAACCCAATTTTTGGTAAAGGTCTTTTTCCTTTTGTTGTAGCGGATAATGTTCTGCAAAAATGATGTTTTTATCTTTCAGCGTTGAAGTTGTTGCTTCTCTCGTTGTAAGTAATGGCAAAGTTTCAGTTATTTCTTTAGCAAAAACAGATTCCGCCTTACGAAAGGTATCATCGAACCAGAAGATGTAAACTATATTATTATCTTTTTTCCATTCATCAACTAATGTCTGAAGCTTGACTGCTTCTGTCATCCATATTTTATCAATAATATTAACGGTAGATTCTTTTTTTTTAAACAGATTAAACATAGTTGTTGTTTGATCTGCTAAAATAAGTAAGAAAGGGGTTGCAACATACTGCAACCCCTTATTGTTACTGAAACAAACCGTCCTGTAGAAAATTTAATTTATTACCATAGCTTTTTCCACTTTAGTGCCTGTATACATCCAGGGCTTTATAGGAGCTATTACTTTTTTTGTTTTTGTTTTCTTTCCATTAGCTACTGTTTTTGTTTTTACTGTTACCTCTTCTGGTACAGCAACAAAAGCTGCTGCTGGATCTACTGTATTATATTGTTTGCCAATTACCATGCTCAGGGTCTTGGTGTCTTTATCATAAATAGC
>JBKJXQ010000409.1:0-3393 GCA_046716235.1 Chitinophagaceae bacterium | reverse complement strand
AGGATAATGTTGGAACGTACAGTGATGCCCGGGGCTATTTTAATTTAACGTATCCTGACACCGTTTTGAATGTACAGGTTCGATCTATTGGTTTTGAAAATAGGAATGTGCAGTTGCGAAATAATGTTCCTGCCAACCAGGTGATTTTACAGGATGACCGTAGTTTGACTGAAGTAGTTATTAATACGCAAAAACCGAATGCGGCAGCCCGTAGCCGGGAATCGAACATAAAAATGGTAGAATCGGAACCTACAGATGGATGGAATAATTATGATTCTTACCTGGTCAATAACCTGAAGCCACCCGAAGATTTTAAGAATAAGGAGGTAAATAAAACTGGAGTAGCTGTTTCTTTTGAAGTTGATAAAAAAGGGGAGCCAACCAATTTTAAAATTGAAAAATCGCTTTGCTCAACATGTGATAAAGAAGCTATCCGCCTGATAAAAGAGGGTCCGAAATGGAAGCGACCTGCCGGTAAAAAGGCACGGACTACAATTATTATTAATTTCTGATTTAACACTACTACCGGGTAATAAAATCTATAAAAAATATAGTACAGGGTATTTATTATTTTATCCCTCCCTTTCTATTTCTCACTTCGGTCCTTTCCCCTACCTTTGTCTCTCTAAAAAATCTTATATGAAAAAAATATTTATTACAGCCTTTGCTGCCTGCACATTGTTTATTGCCGATGCACAATTAAAAACACCGGCTCCAAGTCCTACACAAACTATTAAACAGGATTTTGGTCTTTCGTCTGTCGAACTTTCTTATTCCCGTCCATTAATGAAGGGTAGAAAAATTTTTGGTGACCTGGTACCTTTTGGAAATGTATGGCGGACCGGTGCTAATAGTGCCACTACACTTACATTTGGAGAAGATGTAATGATTGGTGGTAAAAAAATTACTGCTGGAAAATATGGATTGCTGACGATTCCTGATAAAAATAGCTGGACACTTATTATTACCAAACAAACTGATGTAACAAGCCCAGCTGCTTACAAAACAGATATGGATGTGGTGAGAGTAATGGCAGTACCAATGAAGATAAACGACAAAGTAGAAAGTTTTACTATGCAATTTGCAGATGTAAAACCATCAAGTTGTGCATTGCATCTTATGTGGGAAAACACTGCTGTGGCCCTTCCGATTACTGTGGATGTAGAAACCAAAGTAATGGGTCAGATAGATCAATTAATGAATAAAGACAACCGCCCGTATTATAATGCAGCCATGTATTATATGGATAATGGGAAAGACATGAACCAGGCCCTTGCCTGGTTTGATAAAGCGGTGGCCGCACAGCCTGATGCTTTTTGGATACATCATCAACGGGCTAATGCATTAGCTAAAATGGGCAAGAAAGAAGAAGCAAAGACCGCTGCTAAAAAATCAATGGAACTGGCTACTATAGCTAAGAATGATGATTATGTAAAATTGAATGAGAAGTTACTGGCAGATTTGAAATAAAAAGTCTCAAACCCTGAAGGGAGTTTAAAATATGTAAAAAAGATAGTCCAATTGCGGGCTATCTTTTTTTATGTCTCTGATAAAATTTATTTAAGAGGAATTTCTTTTTGCCTGAATATTGGCTGAAGCAAGAGACTGAAAAAGATAACGCCAAAAGCTCCGATCGGATTTAGCCAGAGGAAGCCAAGTCCGATAATTTTTAATTTCGCAGGTATGTAAATTGCAAAAATCAACAACTGGGTAATGAGTGTTGAATAAAACACCACAGAACCGTTTACTATCTTTTTGAAAAAGAAAGCTACCAGGAAAACTCCAAGAATAGAACCATAAAAAAGCGAACCCAGTTCATTCACAGTTTCAATTAAGCTATTGCCCATATTATGAGCATACATTGCAATGATAATACAAAAGATGCCCCAAGCCAGCGTATAATATTTTGAAGTATGGTAATCCTTTTTCTCAGTACAATCGTTTTTTGAAAACCTTTTATGAAAATCTACCATCGTACTGGAAGCAAGAGAATTAATGGCGGCTGCAATACTACCCCATGATGCAAGAAATATTATTGCAATAAGTAAACCCACCAATCCCGCAGGAAGATTATCGACTACAAAACGAAGGAATATATAGTTGGTATCATTATCATCACCGCCGACTGCCTTTGTTTTCATCCATGCCTTAACTTTTTTCCGCAAGTTGTCCGATTGCTTTTGCAATTGTTTTAATTCCACCATTTTTTCATCACCCAGTTCTTTAGTTATGGCATTTGTAAATGCTGCAACTGTTAATTTCTTTTGCTCACTTAAATTGTCATATTGCGTTTGGACGACATGTAACGAATCCTTATAAATAGAATTTTCTATTTTTTTTATCTGTGACTGATTAAAAAATAAAGGTGCTTTATTGAATTGATAAAAAGTAAAGACTAATGCGCCAATTAATAAAATAGCAAACTGCATAGGCACTTTCACCAACCCGTTCATCAATAAACCTACCCTGCTTTCTTTCAATGATTTTGCAGTAAGGTATCTTCCTACCTGGCTCTGATCGGTTCCGAAATAAGAAAGAGCAAGAAAAAATCCACCAATAATACCGCTCCAGATATTGTACTTATCGCCCCAGTCAAAACCATTTCCTTTTTCAAAGCCGGTTGTTATCACATTAAGCTTTTCCATTTTGCCACTTACCTGTAATGCATCAATAAAACTGACTCCATCAGGCAGCATGTGTACCACCATGTAGGCGTCTAAAAACATTCCGGTAAAAATGATTATCAGCTGTAGCTGTTGGGTATAAGCTACAGCTTTTGCACCACCGCTGATAGTATAAATAATCAGCAAGCCACCCATAAATAAATTTGTCCAGTAAATATTCCACCCTAATAATGATGAAAGAATAATGGATGGGGCAAATATGCTTATACCCGTTGAAACGCCACGTTGCAATAAAAATAAAAAAGAGGTGAGTGATCTTGTTTTTCCATCAAACCTGTTTTCTAAAAATTCATAGGCCGTATAAACTTTTAATCTGCTGAAAATGGGAACAAAGAAAATACAGATAACAATCATCGCTAATGGCAAACCAAAGTAGTACTGTACAAAACGCATCCCATCAGTATATGCCTGACCCGGTGCTGCCAAAAAAGTAATAGCACTGGCCTGTGTACCCATGATGCTTAATAATACCAACCCCCAGGGCAAACTCCTGTTGGACAAAAAATAACCATCAAGGTTTTTAGAAGTACGGCTTTTATACAAGCCGTATGAGATAATAACCAGCAGCGTTACAATCAGCACTATCCAGTCAATACGGCTCATGCAAATCGTTTAGTAAAAAAATAAAAAAATATAATCAGCAGTACAAGAAAAGAGATAACGAAAATGTACCAGCTATTCCAGCTATTAAATAAAGGTGGTTTATCGT
>JBKJXQ010000408.1:0-3845 GCA_046716235.1 Chitinophagaceae bacterium | reverse complement strand
TGATTAATAATTGGTGTTCCCATCAAACTACCGAATGTACCGACATTGGTCAGGGTAAAAGTGCCACCCGTAGTATCATCAGGTTTCAACTTTCCATTTCTTGCAGCATCAGCCAGGTTATTTACCTGTTTAGTAAGCCCTACCAAATTCAACTGGTCTGCATTTTTAATAACAGGAACTATAAGATTGCCAGAAGGCAAAGCTGTTGCCATACCTACATTAATATCTTTTTTGATGATGATATTATTTCCATCCAGCGAGCAATTAACTAACGGAAATTTTTTCAGGCAACGAACAACGGCTTCAATAAATAACGGAGTAAAAGTAATTTTCGTTCCTTCTCTTTTTTCAAATTCTTTCTTTACACGATCTCTCCATTGTACCAGGTTCGTTACATCAGCCTCAGTAAAACTTGTCACATGCGGACTTGTTTGCTTACTTCTTACCATGTGGTCAGCAATCATCCTTCGCATCCGGTCCATTTCAATAATTTCTACATTGCCGGAATAAGTTGTGAGTTGTGAATTGTTAGTTGTGATTGGCTCTTTGACTACTGAAACCCCTTGCTGGCCCGAAACCCGTGGCTCAAAGCTTGTAGCTTTTCCTTGTTTTCTTTCGCTAACAAACTGCAAAATATCTTTCTTTGTCACCCTTCCTTCATTGCCGGTTCCCGGAATATTTTCCAACTCTGCCATACTTACACCTTCACTGGCTGCAATATTTAATACTAATGGAGAGTAAAAACGAGAGCCGTTTGTAGTGGGAGGTTTGAGATTTGAAGTTCCGATAACTACAGCATCTTGAATTTTAGGATTTACCGGCACAGAGGAATTTTCAATTGTATTCCTGAAGCTATCGGCAACCAACTCACTACTTTTAACTGCTGCCTCAGTTCTTATTCTTGCAATTACAGTCCCTATAGGAACTACATCATTTACATTAAATAATATTTCTTCTATCCTGCCAGCGGCTGTACTCGGCACTTCAATATCTACTTTATCGGTAGCAATTTCCAGGAGGGTTTCATCCATCTGTATGGTATCACCTGCCTGCTTATGCCATTTCAGCACAGTCGCTTCCATTATACTTTCACCCAGTTTCGGCATTACTAAATCAACTATAGCCATGATTAGTTTTTATTTTTTTTACCAGCAATTGTAATTCTTTTCACCGTCCCTTGCGTCGCACTCTTCAACACCTGTAATTCTATTGGGCCATTGATTTTCTGCGGTAGCTAACCTCACCCATTTGGGAAGATTTTAAGGACCTTACTTTTTATCCGGCCAAAGGTAATGATTTGGATATAATCAGGCTATCAACTGTTAGCCAGAATAAATTTTCTTAGAAAATTAAGAGCATTGTTTGCTGAAATACTAATATTTCGCTCCCTGTCAAACCGCAGATTTAATTTCAGGGTTTCCACTTTTTTATTATTACCAGCGGCTATCCATACGGTACCTACCGGTTTTTCTATGCTTCCACCATCGGGACCCATAATGCCGGATGTTGCCAATGCAAAGTCAACATTCATTTTTTTTATTACTCCACTTACCATTTCTTTCACGGTTGCCTCACTCACTGCACCGAAAGACATCAAAGTATTATGTTGCACTCCCAATACATTTTCCTTCACTTCATTTGCATAGCTAACTATACTGCCTTTGTAATAAGCCGACGAACCGGCGATGCTGGTAATTAAATGAGCAATATAACCACCAGTACAACTTTCAACAGTGGCCATTGTTTTACCTTTTGCTTTCAGGAGTTGACCGACCACCACTTCCAATCCTTCATCTTTATTGGTAACAAGAAAATCTTTTACCAACTCCTGTAATTTTTCAAAATGTGGTAGCAATTCTTTCTCCACTTCTTCTTTATTATTTCCTTGCGAAGTCAACCGCAGTTTCACCATACCATAATTAGGCAGGTAGGCTAACTTAATATGCGATGGGAGAGAAGGTTCAAAATCTTTCAGCAATTCAGCCAGCATAGATTCTCCCTGGCCAAAGGTAAATGCAGTGCGGTGAACAATTGCAGGCATTTCAAATGCTTTAAGCAATCTGGGAATTACTTCGTCAATCATCAATCCTTTCATTTCATGTGGTACGCCGGGTAAGGAGATAAATACGGGCCCCTCACCCCCCTCACCCCCCGAAGGGGGGATCTGGTTTTCCAATAACTTGGAATTCCCTTGTTTTACTCTTAGTAGAATAGTGTTGATTACACTGTTGGTATCATGTAAAACCTGTTCATTTGAAAAGCGTAAAACTTCAAAGCCAAGCCTGTTCAACTCTTTCGTTCTTTCTTCATCGCTGATTTTGTTTTCTGGTAGTTGATGATATAAACCATCAACTTCTATAATTAATTGCTCAGAAAGACAAATGAAATCAGCAATATAATTTGAAATGATATGTTGTCTTCTGAATTTGAAGCCTGCCATTTTATCGCCTCTTACAATCTCCCATAAAACTCTTTCTGCTTCTGTTGTATGCTGGCGATGTTCTTTTACAAATTCCTTCAGCAATCCGTAAGTAAGGATATCGGCTCTTGAATATGCTTGATGTTTTTCCGCACTCTCGGGTTTCAGATCCCCCCTTTGGGGGGTGGGGGGGCCGAACCACATCCCCGGTGCTGTTCCTCTTTCATTATGCAGTACCGTACACACATCCGGCACTTCGGCCTGTTTCAGGTTTCGTTCAAGCATGGGGCCGGGGCGTCGAAATACTTTTTCAAATAAATAGTTTACATGTGCCAGCACTTTTTCATTTACTACCAGCTTGCCGCCGAAGTATTTGCAAAGAAGCGGTTTGGTAATATCATCAGCTGTTGGACCCAGACCACCGGTAATGATAATTATATCAGATTGCTTTCCTTCCTCATCCAATGCCTGCCAGATATCATCATATACATCGCCGACCGCCACTCTGCGTTTTACCCATACACCTATTTTATTCAGCTCCTGGGCAATAAAAGCACTGTTGGTATCAATGGTCTGGCCTATCAGTAATTCATCGCCGATGGTGATGATGGAAGCATTAATTTGTTTCAAGAGAAAATATTTGATGGCAAATATCAGTTATTCATCTATACTCACATCTTCATACACATCTTTCAGTTGAAGAGTGAGGCTAATGGTGGATATAACAAAGCTGTCGGAGAGTTGTTTGAATTCGGATAATAGCCAGGTGTTATTTTCCTGCCTTGTAAATATTTCAACGCTAAATGAAAGAGAATCTATAGTTATATATTCTTTCAAGGTTTTTATACTTCTGTATAGCATAAACTTACTGCCCCGGTCATAATCTTTAGTTGATTTGGAAAGGATTTCAATAATAACTGATGGCTTTACTGCAGTGTCTTTTTCTTTATCGGTTACTTCTGGTTTACCACAGATAATTGAAAAGTCCGGGTAAGTATATAATGTATTTTCAGGGATATGGATCCTTAAATCACTACCAAACATATCACAAGGGCTACCTTTTAGAAATGGCAGGATAATGGTGCTGATATTTTTGGCGATTATATTGTGCTCCCAGGATGCACCCGACATAGCAAAAACCTCTCCTTTAAAATACTCATGTTTTTCCTGTGAAGCCCTTTCCATGGAAAGATATGCTTCAGGAGAAACATAATTATACTTTGGTGCCGGTTCTTTAACTTCATTTTCCATATTCCAAATTTAATTCTTTTTAGTTTTGATATAAAGTAATTCTATGAAATGGTTTCTTCCTTTCGCCTTATACCTCTCACCCTCAATCTTATCTGCCCAAACTGTTTCTCAGAAACTACAAAAAGCCTTTCAACAATTTGAAATCGATAGCCAGGTGAAACATGCCATCAGTTCC
>JBKJXQ010000407.1:0-10365 GCA_046716235.1 Chitinophagaceae bacterium | reverse complement strand
TGGTAATGCCAGGTAAGCAGCAGCAAAAGGGTTGGCCAATGCTACCCCAATTTCTGATTCAATAAAATCTCTTTGTGTGTAACCTACAGCACTAATAAAACTGATGGTTAATTTATCGCTTACATTATCAATATTTGCCCGTACAGTATATCTGTTTAAATCGGAACGTAATCCAATTCCATCCTCATCATAAATGCCGGCTGAAAGAAAATATCTTGTTGTTCCTGTACCACCGGATAAATTAACATCATGACTTCTGAAGGATCCATTACGCTGAAAAACATCCTTCCAGTTTGTATTAATACCTCTTAAACTATCAAGAGTTCTTGCTTGCTGAGCTTTTGTTGCGGCTGATGCATTAGCATTAGCAGGGTTTATAGGAGAATTAACCCAACCAGGCAAACCATTAGGGAGTTGTTTTCCCAAAGACTCCTGGAAAGAGAGTATTTCTGTAGAACTCATCATATCAAATTTCTGTTGCCCAGGACGGGTTACTCCATATTGTCCGGAATAAGTAACAATCATTTTTCCGGATTTTCCACGTTTAGTTGTGGCTACAATTACACCATTGGAACCACGATTTCCATATTGAGCAGTAGCTACTGCATCTTTCAAAATATCGACTGATTCAAAATCATTTGGATTAAGTGATTGAAAAACACAGCCTTCTATAGCCATCCCATCAACAACATATAAGGGAGAATTACCCCCGTTAATTGAGCTGGCACCTCTTATTTGCACCCGTGCAGCACTGCCAGGCTGACCACTACCTGTGGTAACAAGAATGCCTGGAGCTCTTCCCTGCAACATCTGATCAAAGGAGGCCACTGGAACATAATTAATTTTATCACTGGTAACTTTGGTGACTGCACCCGAATATTGGGATTTTTTAATCCTTGAAAATGAAGTAACTACAACTTCATTACCCATTATATTTAACTGCTTTAATGAGACGTTTATAACACTTGCACTTCCTACTGTTACTGATAAATCCTGATAACCTACAAAGGAAATTAATAAAACATCCCCACTTTTAGCAATAATCCGAAACTGACCATTATTGTCAGCAGCTACACCAGTCCGGGTCCCTTTAATTTTAATAGATGCCCCTGAAATATTCGCTCCCGTTTCATCGGAAATCGTACCGGTAATAGCCCGATCTTGACCAAATGTTAATGCCGTAAATAGCAATAACATTGCAAGCAATGATGCAATTTTTCTCATGTTGTAATTTAAATTTTAAGATTAAATACGCTGATTGTTATAATTTATACCGTCGAATAATCATAGCCTAAGGTTGGTAAAAGACACCTGCTTATGAAGAAAAGCTGCTCGAAAGTAAAGAAATATTTAACAAATTGTAAAAAAATAATAACAAGTGTTAGCAAAGAGATTTCCTCCTTTTAAAAAAGCCATCTCCCCTGCACTTTTACCTCACTTTTTTTATTTCCCACTAATTCATCCAAACCAGTCCCGATTATACTTTTACCCCGGTAGATCGTCTGTGCCCAACGAAGCCAGATAGATAATTTTTTACTAATATCATAATTCAGTGATAGGTAATATCGAAACCCCTTATCATAAAATGCAGGGATGGAAAAGCTGTATAACACATCGTTTTCATAAGCATAAATCCGTGAATTATAACCATCTGTTTCAAAATATTGCAATCGTAATATCCCGGCATAGTTTGCCAGCAAAGGCTTGTAAATAAAATCCATAAAGGTGAGAAAGCCACTTTCCTTATTCGCATTATTTTTATTATACCACAACAGTTCAACTCTGTTTCGTAAAGAAAAGGCCCTATTAACTTTGTAGCTTATCTGTGTCCGCCAGCTTTGCTTCGGTATTGAAACAAGATAATTAGTTACTGTATTATTATCCGGTTGATCGGCTTGTTTGGTTTCATTCCTGAACCGGCTATATACTTCCACCTGTTTATTGGGAGTATAAGTCAATTGTGTTAAAAAATCTTTGCCATGGCTCGGGGCATCTACCTGGTATTTAAGCCAGGGGAATTTATATATATCACCATAGGCATCCAGTTGCCAGCCCGCCGCAGGACGAATGGTGACGCCCAAATAAAAACCTGTTTCATTGGTGGGGTAAGTGTTTTCAGTAAAAGCATTTCCATTAATAGATTGATAAGCCTTACCAATTGTGCGTTGAAGAAAAGATATATCAACCCGGCGATCAACACTTAATAACAATCCATTGACAAACGCCTTGTTTAAATTTTTATCTGCTGCCGCTTCGCCAAAAAAATGAAGATTCTTATAGGTATAACTGTAATCAACGCTGAAATTATACCAGCTTTTACCACTGATAGCATATAAATTATATGGCTCATTTCTTTTTTGTACCGGCAATGAAAAAGTGTAGTAAATACCATTCATTCCCAGATGCCAGTTTTTACCTCTGTATAAAATATTAGATCCCACAGTTGTTTGCGACAGATTATTACGATCTGCATTTTCGCTATTGGTACGATGATAGCCGGATGTTAAAAAAGAGGATATAAAATCTTCATTATTGACCGTGTCAGCTACAAAATTGGCACTTAGTTTCCTCATGGATACAAATAAAGTTGATTCTATACTTCCTTTTTTTATAGTAATACCGCCACCACGATGAAAATAAAATTCTCCGGCTGAGCTATACGGACGCAATACTGCTGATTGTCGCTTCACTCCCATTACATCCACACTTTTTTTAAAAGCAAGCCCCTGCCATTGTATTAATCCCTGCCCCATACTTCTGAAAAATCGCCGATGGCCAACGATTGAATAATGCCGATTTTTCTGGCAAATAAATGGAAGGAATAAAAATCAAAACCCTTTTTTTGTGCGCCTTTAAGAAATTGTTCTCCTGCATCTTTATCTCCAGTAAGTCCAAACTGCAGTAAATTTCTATAAGTATAGCGATAACGAAATAATAATTTTTGCGGACTGCCAAGATATTTTGTGCCTGGAGTTGATTGATTAAATCCATCAGACTTTTCCAGCACCTGCGTTACCCTAAGTAACAAACTATGTTCCCCCTCATTAAATCTTTTACCTGCTTCTTCTTTTATGGAAACATTGACATCAGTTGTTACAAAGCGTACTATTTTTTTGATAGTTAAGATATCCCAGGAAGGCACTGCCTGCAACTCATATATGCTGATTAGTTTGCCAAATAAATTACGATAAGAAATAAGATTCGCAATTTGTAAGCCCGTTAAAATTCGTAACTGTTTTAACTCGTCTGCATCGGCTGTATTCAGGTTTACCGGGTTGTTTTTAAAATGCTCCAGCTCTTGCAAATAAGTATCGTCCTCCGTTTCAGCCTGCTCTGCATCCGTCAGGTTTTCGAGTTGTTGTTCAGTAGTTACGGGTATCTCCTGCCCACTGCAAGGAATTAGTAAAAAGTGAATCGATAATAATATAAAAAATAGTTTTTTCAATTTTGTTTCTCATTAAAATTGAACAAAAGCAGCAGACCGGGAGTAATGCCCAACTGTGGATGATAACTGGTAGTTATATCAAGCCGAATTGATTTTATCATTAACCCCATCCCAACCCAGGCTGATGAAGTTGCAGAAGACATACCAACCCTTACCAATATCTGGGGTATGAATTTGTATTGCATACCCGCATTGACATTTACAGGTTGCCTCTCTTCTTTTTCTATTTCGGCACTGATGAAAAACTTTTCAGAAGCATCATAACCTAATCCAACAGCATACACTGAGGATAATTTTTCCAGCTGATCTTTCCCAAATTTTCCACCCACCGGATTGCTTACATGAACACCTGCATGTAATTGATCGGTTAAATGTAAAATTGTTCCCAATTCAAAACTTATCGCTGATGCATTGCCATAACCCGCAATACGAAGACCCTGATAATTAAATTGTACCCCAACATCTATCTTTTTACCAAGCTTTCTTCCATAAGCAAAGCCTATTTGCGTTTCATTATAATCACTAAAGCCATTATAAGCGGCCTTCAAACCAAAATTACCCGATGATGTTGGCAAACCGATTACAGTAGTATAGCTGTTCAATTCCGTGAGCAAGAACTTCCTTTCGCCATATACAGCTGCTGATATATTTTTTAATTGTGCAAGCGATGCCTGGTTGGAAGTAAAAGAAAACAGATCGGTATGTTGTAAACTATATGCACCAAGACCAGTATAGCTGGCGGCTAAAGGCCGGCGGAGAGTTTGAGCCTGTACCAAAAAGTTACCGGATAATAAAAAAATAAACAGCGAAATGAATTTTCTTTTCAAACAGTTAGAATTTGATTGAAAGTTACAAGGATGGGCTTGTGTGGCAAAATAAAGATGTACAATTTGACAGACCGGGACCGTCGACAAATTGTACATTTGCGCCATGGAAATTTTAGATGGAAAAAAAGCCGCCCAGGCAATTAGAAATGAATTAAAAATGGAGGTGGCTCAACTGGCAGCAGAAGGAAAAAAAATACCTCATCTTGCAGCAATATTAGTGGGCAGTAATGGGGCCAGTGAAACCTATGTAGCTGCAAAAGTAAAAGCCTGTGAAGAAGTGGGCTTTAAATCCACGATGATCCGATTCGAGGAAACAATAGCCGCCATAAAATTGCTGGATAAAATTGAAGATTTGAATAATGATCCTGATGTGGATGGAATTTTGGTACAACTTCCATTGCCAAAACATATTTCTGATCAGCAGGTGATAGATGCAATCAATCCCGAAAAAGATGTAGATGGTTTTCACCCGGTGAATGTTGGAAAAATGATGCAGGGAGTTGAAGGTTTTATACCCGCTACTCCCCATGGAATTATGCTGTTGCTGAAACATTATAAAATTGATACCAAAGGAAAACATGCTGTAGTAGTGGGCCGCAGTAATATTGTTGGAAGACCAATGAGTGTGTTGCTAAGTAGCAACAGCAATCCCGGAAACTGTACCGTTACAATCTGTCATTCACATACAAAAAATATAAAAGATTTTTGTTTGCAGGCCGATATTATTGTAGCGGCATTGGGCAAACCGGAATTTATTACTGAAGACATGGTAAAAGAAGGTGCCATAATTATTGATGTGGGTATTACAAGAGAAATTGATACCAGTAAAAAAAGCGGATTCAAATTAAAAGGGGATGTACAATTTGAAAAAGTAGCGCCTAAGTGTTCCTATATTACTCCCGTACCCGGTGGTGTAGGGCCTATGACGATTGCTGCATTGATGAAAAATACTTTTCATTCCTGTAAGATGAAAAATTAAATAACAGGCTGACATTAATCGGGCCAGCTGAAGTATTCATGGCGTCTTCATTGCAAGTTTATCCTGAGGTAACAAGGGCACACTTATACAGTTGAATAGAGAGCATCCTATAAATACAATCACTAAGTAAAAATTTATTTTGAATTTTAGAATTAATGAAACTATAATGACCGAAGAAAAAAAAATAGCATCGCTTCCGGTAATGGAACATTTTTACACCCTGCAGGGAGAAGGCTATCACCAGGGAAGAGCTGCTTATTTTATACGACTGGGCGGTTGTGATGTTGGTTGTGTATGGTGTGATGTAAAAGATAGCTGGGATGTGGACAGACACCCGAAATATGAAATTGAAAATTTATTATCCGAAGTCAGAAAAACTCCAACAGAGATAGTTGTTATCACAGGTGGTGAGCCGCTGATGCACAATCTTGATGAACTTACTTTTCAATTGCAGCAAGCAGGTTTACAAACAAATATTGAAACATCCGGTGCACATCCATTAAGCGGCTCCTGGAATTGGATTTGTTTATCACCTAAAAAATTTAAAGCACCATTACCTGAAATTTTACCACAGGCCAACGAATTAAAAATGATTGTTTTCAATAAGTCAGATTTTGATTGGGCCGAAAAATATGCGGCGCTGGTATCCACCGGCTGCAAACTTTATTTACAACCAGAATGGGATAAAGCCGCTGAAATAACTCCATCAATTATTGACTATATCAAAGCCCATCCGCAATGGGAACTAAGCCTGCAAATACATAAATATATTAATGTTCCATAGGGAGCAAACTCAGGTCCGACCTTCATTTAACATTTTCTCCTGTGGCATGGAATAAAATTTGGGTAGTTTCGTTATTACAACGTAATAATCCCGATACATGAAACACTTGTTATTACTTTCTGCTGCATTTATTTTATTTAATACCGCTGATGCGCAACCTTACAATCCTGAAAAAATAAATAAGAAAGCCGTTGCCTTATATAACCAGGCCATTGAAAGAGCACAGGATGGAAATCTTGCCAGTGCAGCCGGGCTTTTACAACAAGCTATTGAAGTGGATAAAAAATATGTAGATGCTTATCTTTCGCTGGCCGGAGTTTTTGGTCAGATAAAAAATTATTCAGGCAGCAGTAAATATTATGAACAGGCTTTCGCATTGGATTCAGATTATACCATTGAATATAAACTTCCCTACTCAATTAACCTGGCCGGACTTGGTGAATTTGAAAAAGCCCTAACAGCCATCAATCAATTGCTGGGTAAAAATCCACCGCAAACATCTTCCACCTATAAATCAGCTGCCTTCCGCAAACGTAGTTATGAATTTGCCATTGATTATGCTAATAAAAATACAATCAAGAATTATGTATTTGCACCACAAAATATGGGCAGCGGCATAAACACTGCTGAACCAGAATATTTTCCTTCTTTATCCATTGATGGAAAAGAATTTGTTTTTACAAGACGGTTAAACAATTATAATGAAGACTTTTTTTCAAGCAATAAAATAGCTACAGGCTGGGATAAATCGCAACCATTAAAAGGAGATGTGAATACGCCACAAAATGAAGCAGGTCAAAATATTTCTCAAGACGGACAATGGCTTGTATTTACAGCCAACGGACGACCACAGGGATTTGGCAATTTTGATATTTATATTTCTTATCTCACCCCAACAGGCTGGGGCGAAGCAACCAACCTTGGTGGCAGGGTCAATTCCGATCAATGGGATTCACAACCATGTTTATCGCCTGATAAAAGAGATTTATATTTCGCCAGCCGCAGATTTGGCGGATACGGCGGTAGTGATATTTATGTTTGTCATATACAAACAAATGGCCGGTGGAGTGATCCTGAAAACCTGGGGCCGGAAATAAATACGTCCGGTGATGATCAATGCCCTTTTATACATGCAGATAACCAGACATTATATTTTACCTCTAATGGCTTGCAGGGCTATGGTGGTAATGATCTTTTTGTAACAAGAAAAGGACCGGGAAATGCATGGAGCAAACCATTGAATCTTGGATACCCAATTAATACAACAAGTGATGAAGGGACACTTTTCATTGCCGCAGATGGAATAACTGCGTATTATGCGAGTGACAGAAGTGATTCAAAAGGAGGACATGACATTTATAGTTTTGAATTACCACAGCATGTGCGGCCAATCAAAACCCTATGGGTAAAAGGAAAAGTAACAGATAAAAAAACAACCAAAGGCCTGCCTGCTTCTGTTGAGTTAATTGAATTATCAACCAAACAGGTAATCAGTAAAGTACAGACTGATGAAACAGGAAATTATTTTATTACCCTGCCCATTGGTAAAGACTATGCATTTTCAATAAACCGTAAAGGTTATCTTTTTTATTCTGATAATTTTTTGATGAGTAACCGATCGCCGGACTCTATCTATGAAAAAAATATTCCGCTTCAACCGATCGAAACAAATGCCAGCATCATTTTAAATAATATTTTTTTTGATGTTAACAAATTTGAACTCAAGCCGGCATCACAGGTAGAGATGGATAAACTGATTCAATTACTGACTGAAAATCCAGGTTTAAAAATTGAAATCAGTGGCTATACAGATAATATGGGCAAGCCAGCCGATAATTTGCTGCTGAGTAATAACCGGGCCAAGGCGGTAGTGAGCTATCTTGTTAATAAAAAAATCGTTCCTCAAAGATTAACTGCCAAAGGCTATGGCGAGACGAAACCCATTGGAGATAATAAAACAGAAGCTGGTAAAGCTATGAACAGGAGAACGGAAATGAAAGTAATCAGTCAGTAATCAGGATTCATAAGTTCAAAGTATATTTGATTTTATACTACTATGGACAAAGATTTACTTTACCAGATTGCTTTAACGCTTATCCCTAACATTGGCCCTGTTCAGGCCAAAATTTTATTACAGCATTGCAATGCAGAAGAAATTTTTCATGCAAAAAAATCTTACCTCGAAAAAATAGAAGGTATCGGTGCCGTACGGGCTGATGCCATTACTTCCTTTAAAAATTTTGCACAGGCAGAAGAAGAAATAAAATTTATAGAAAAATATAAAATCAAACCGCTTTTTTTAACGGATGAAGATTACCCCCGCCGATTATTAAATTGTTACGACTCTCCCACCCTGTTATTTTATAAAGGCGAAGCCGATTTGAATTCAACAAAAATTGTAGCCATCATCGGTAGCAGAACCCATACTGATTATGGAAAACAGGTAACAGAAAAAATAATTAAAGAATTAACTGTACAAAATGTGTTGGTCGTTAGTGGCCTTGCTTATGGTATTGATGGTATTGCACACAAATCGGCTGTTAAAAATCAATTACCCACCGTTGGTGTGCTGGCTCATGGATTAGACCAGATCTATCCTGCAGAACATGCCGGACTGGCAAAGGATATGATAAAACATGGCGGTGGTTTACTTACCGAATTTCGCAGCAATTCAAAACCGGATAAACATAATTTTCCTACCCGCAATAGAATTGTGGCAGGAATGAGTGATGCGACGATTGTAATAGAAACAGGAATAAAAGGCGGCAGTATGATTACAGCAGAATTGGCCAATAATTATAATAAAGATGTATTTGCATTGCCCGGCAAAATAACAGACAGTAAAAGCACGGGCTGCAATTATCTTATTAAAAACAATAAAGCTGTTTTGCTGACTGATACAGAGGAATTATTATTAATAATGAACTGGGAAGACAAAGCAAAGAGCAGAAAAGAGAAAAAGAGCCAAAGAGAACTATTTATTGAAATGACAACTGATGAAAAAAAACTGATTACTATTTTACAGGAAAAAGAAAAAGTGCATATTGATGAAATAAACCTGAAAAGTGGATTAAGCAGCAGTGCTGTTGCCGCCGGTATATTAAACCTGGAGTTACAAAACGTCATATTATCTTTACCCGGAAAGCTTTACCAGCTTGCCTGAAAACGAGGCAACGAATACACTAATCTTGTTGTCCTTATAAACTAAAAAGCACTCTAATTCGTTTTTGCCTCATGAAGGTATTTTTTAAAATTAAAACCTTATTAACTGTTGGTTTTTTCTTTTTGTATACAGAGCCGCTACTATCCCAGGCTTGTACTACACTGGGACAAACACCTTCAACCGCCTTTCCGGTTTGTGGTATCACCACCTTTACACAAAATACGGTTCCCCTTTGCGGCACTATTCCACTGTTTGTACCTGGCTGTTCGGGGAATGGTAATGCCAATTATGAAAATAAAAATCCTTTCTTTTATAAGTTTACCTGTTATGTTTCCGGATCATTGGGCTTTACAATAAAACCCCTCGCAGCAAATGAGGATTATGATTGGCAACTTTATGACATTACGGGACGAAATCCAAACGATATTTTTACAGTTAATTCTTTAGTGGTAACGGGCAACTGGGCTGGCAGTTATGGATCAACCGGTGCTTCGTCAACCGGAGTAAATTTTATACAATGTGCATCCATACCAGCAGACAATGCTCCCACATTTTCTTCCATGCCCAATCTTATTGCAGGGCATGAATACTTATTAATGATCAGTCATTATACCGATGGACAAAGCGGATATGATTTATCTTTTGGTGGTGGTACAGCTGTTATTACAGATCCACTTAAACCACAGATGACGAAAGTGACACCCGATTGCGATGGGAAAAAAATTACACTCAGGCTAAATAAAAAAATCAGGTGCAACAGTATTACTGCAAGTGGCAGTGAGTTTAGCTTATCTCCTTCAACATCTGTTGCTGTATCTGCAGTAACCGACTCCTGCGCATTTGGTTTTGACTTTGATGAAGTAGTTATTACTTTAAATGCACCGTTGACCAGCGGAACACATCAGCTTATTATAAATAATGGAACAGATGGAAATACTTTATTAGACAATTGTGGCAATGCAATTCCTTCCGGAGAAACTATTTTTTTCGATTATTTTATTCCCCAACCCATTTTGGCTGATAGCATCGGCAAAATCACCTGCGCCACTGATTCAGTTATTCTTTATTATCCAAAAAAAGTTAAATGCTCAAGTATATCTGCATCCGGAAGCGATTTTGCAGTAAGCGGCCCTTCATCCGTTACTGTTGTTAGTGCATTTGGTAATT
>JBKJXQ010000406.1:0-6127 GCA_046716235.1 Chitinophagaceae bacterium | reverse complement strand
CTGTTCGCTTTTAGGTAAAATCAATTCATTACCTTCCTCATCCAGTAATAAAATTTCCTTTTTCCAAACCTGGTACACTTCGGCACTGATAATATCGCCTGTTCTATCACCATATTTTTTAGCCAACACATTCTTTTTCAAATCGCTGATGCGGCTGGCCAGTGTTTGCTTAGCGGCAAGGATAGCCCGGCGGCCAAAATCGAGCAGGTCTATTTCTTCATATAGTTCTTCCCCTACTTCAAAGTCGGGTTCTATTTTTACGGCATCGGAATACGCTACCTGCGCCAACGGATCTTCTACTTGTCCATCTTCAACAATCATGCGGCGGCGGATGATTTCCAAATCACCTTTTTCAGCATTGACAATCACATCAAAATTTTCGTCGCTGGTGTATTTCTTGCGCAGCAGGGTTTTAAACACATCTTCCACCACTTTCATCATGGTAGGGCGGTCAATATTTTCCGCTTCTTTAAAATCCTGGAATGCATCAATCAGGTTTATACTTGACATAACACTTGAAATTTAGCTGCGGGTTGTGAGTTCGGTTTCCGAGTTTGATCCTGCCATTAATGTTGGATAGTCTCGTAATACAAAACTCAATGCCCGTCACTGTTTTTAGAATTTGATTTGAATTTTTGTTGTTTTTATAATATCAAAATTAATAGTGTGTTGCACTGTTTCTATTTTCTTGCCTTTCCCTTTTGTTTCTTCTAACAGCAATTCTGTTTTTGTTGCATTTAATAGTTTTCCTTCCATTTTAGTTCCATCTTCTACTACCACTTCAACATACCTGCCAATATTTTTTTGATATTGGCGGTTTAGTTTCAGCGGTTCATCCAATCCCGGCGATGATACCTCCAGTGAAAAATCATCGTTTGGGAACATCTTTTCTTCCTCAATCTGCCTGTACAAATTGCGGTTGTAACGAACCAGTTTGTCAATACTGACACCCTGGTCACCATCAATGAACACTTTTATATTATTAGTAGGCTTAATTGATACTTCCACCAGGAATAAATCCGGTTCAGTATTAATTAAGGCTTCAACCTTGTGTTCAAGAACTTGTATTTGCGACGCTATGCTCATGGGGTAGAAAAGAAGAAGGGAACGAGTCGTTCCCTTCATTCATCTATTTCCAATGCAAATGTAAGGGAAATTACCATTTCGCTCCAAATTACCAGTGGCTAAAAAGGCCGGAATTAATAATTCGGTAAACTGCCTTAAAATACCGGCAACAGGAAAAATGGCCGTCTTATCTTTACATTCCGATTGATAAGAGCTGATTAAAAAAAGAAACGCTTTTTGGATGAAATATTTTTTATTCGCCATTTTGGCCTACATAGCATACCAGTTTATTTTTAAACTGGTGATTCCTGTTTACATCGCCTCCAGGAAAATAAAAAAGGGATTTACGGAAATGAATAACCGGATGCAGGAGCAAAATCAACAACAAGGCTACACACCGCAACCGTCTGCCAACCAACAAGAGCCAAAAACAAAAGCAGGTGATTATATCGACTTTGAAGAAGTGAAATAACCACCTTGCTGCTTTTCAAATTTTTGCTATTGCAATTTAAAATCAGCCTCTTTAACATCTCTTGAATTGGGTCCGATAAATATTTTAAAATTACCCGGCTCTGCTGCATATTTTAATTCGCTGTTGTAAAATTTAAGATCATTTGCAGTAATGGTAAAATTCACTTGCCTGCTTTCACCTTTTTTCAGCATAATTTTTTGAAAACTTTTGAGTTCTTTTACCGGCCTGGCAATACTACCCACCATATCCCGGATATATAATTGAACTGTTTCTTCTCCATCGTAATTGCCAGCATTAGTTACTTTAATGGTAGCGGTAATTTTTCCTGTATTGCTCATGGTATTGCTGCTAAGCCTGAAATCATCGTATGTAAATGAAGTATAACTAAGTCCAAATCCAAATGGATATAATGGGCTATTTTCCACATCGAGGTAATTACTTCTGAATTTTTGAAATTTATCTCCTGCATTGGGCCGGCCCGTATTCAAATAATTGTAATAAATGGGAATCTGGCCGACATTTCTTGGAAAGGTGGTGGTTAGTTTACCAGATGGATTATAATCACCAAACAAAACATCGGCAACAGCATTGCCAACTTCGTGACCACCATGCCATATATATATAATAGAAGTTGCATTTTCGGTTTCCCAGTTCAACGTTAATGGCCTGCCTGCCATAATTACCAATACTAATGGCTTCCCGGTTTTTTTTAACTCCCGTAGCAGGTTTTGCTGGCTCTCAGGAATAGTAAGCGAAGTACGGCTGGCAGATTCTCCTGTCATTTCAGAAGCTTCGCCAATTACCGCAACGATAACATCAGAACGGTTGGCAACAGCCAAGGCCTCCTCCATCATCTGCTGTGGTGTACGTCTATCAATATCTATCCGGGTACCAAATACATTTACATTTTTTGCCAAAGCCGTATCATCAGCAATATTTGCCCCTTTTGCATAAAGAATATTTACATTAGTTCCGCCAACATTTTTTATTCCATCCAATACGGGTATTGATAAATCTGCGTTTCCAGATACCGCCCAGGTTCCCAGCATATTACTTTTATCATTTGCTAACGGTCCAATCAATGCAATGGTTCCAGATTTTTTTAATGGAAGGGCCTGGTTATTATTTTTTAATAATACAAATGAATGAGTAGCAAATTCACGGGCTGCACTTCTTTTATCAGCCGATAAAATTTCTTTAGCGGCTCTTGCTGCATTACAATAATGATACGGATTGTCGAAAAGTCCGAGCTTATATTTTGCTTCTAAAATCCGCCGGCAGGCATCATCAATTTGTTTTTGAGTTATTTTCTTTTCTCCCAGCGATTTTTTCAGGGTAGTTAAAAATCCTTCTCCTACCATATCCATATCAAGCCCTGCATTTAATGCCAGTGCTGATGTTGTTTGCAAATCACCCATGCCGTGATCAATCATTTCGTTTAAGGAAGTATAATCCGACACAACAAAACCATTAAATCCCCATTGCTTGCGGAGAAGATCGGTGAGTAACCATTTGTTACCTGTTGCAGGAATATTATCAATGGTATTAAAAGAACTCATCACACTTCCGGAGCCGGCATCAATAGCTGCTTTATAAGGTGGCAAGTATTCATTGTACATTTTTACCCGGCTCATATCAACTGTATTATAATCTCTGCCGGCTTCTGCAGCGCCATACAATGCAAAATGTTTTACACAAGCCATCAACGTATTATTTTTTGCTAAATCATCGCCCTGATAACCTTTCACCATGGCTTTTGCTATCTGTGAGCCCAGGTAAGGGTCTTCACCAGCACCTTCTGCAATACGGCCCCATCTTGGATCACGGGCAATATCTACCATAGGTGAAAATGCCCAGCATAAACCATCGGCTGTTGCTTCTGTGGCTGCCACTCTTGCACTTCGTTCTATCATTGGCATATCCCAACTACAGGATAATGCCAATGGAATAGGGAAGGTGGTTTTGTAACCATGAATTATATCGGATCCAAATAGTAGTGGGATTTTTAAACGGCTTTTTGTAACCGCTATTTGCTGTGCCTGGTAAATATTGGCTTCGCCGGTAACACCAAAAAGACCGCCTACCTGGCCTTTTGAAATTTTTGTTTCTACATCACTGCTTACTACGGCACCCGTGGCAATACCACCCCCGGGGGTGAGTAAATTCAACTGACCTATTTTCTCTTCCAATGTCATTTTTTTCATTAGGCTGGTAACGAAGGATGACATTTTTGATTCCGGCTTTACCTGAGCTGAAACTGTTATTGAGAGTAACCAGGTAAAAACTAATACGAAGTTTTTCATCTTTTTAAATTTAATATTTCAGTAAATAGGGTTCTATTATTTTTTGCCAGAGAGCATAACCTTTTTTATTCAGGTGCAGGTTATCTCCAAGAAAGATATCTGTCATAGGTGTTCCATTTTCATTCAGCATTTTATTATAAACATCTATATAAGCAGTTTTCTTTTTCTTTTTTAAAAATGCTTTTACCAACATATTCCCTTCACTCATTTTCGGCATTAGCAGCATCCGGGCCGGGCTTGGTTTCATAGAAATATATGCCACGGCCACTTTAGGAAATTTGTTGCGAATATCTGTAAACAATTGTTTAAACCGTTCAAATACCAACTGGCTGGTTACAGTATCTGAAGCCGTCAGATCATTTTCTCCGCAGTAAATAATAATTTGTTTTGGATGGTAGGGAAAAATTATATCAGTCTCATACCTTATTATATCGGGGAACGAAGAACCACCAAAGCCACGATTGATAATAATATGATGGGGGAAATAATCCTGTACATCTTTCCACAAGGTGAACGATGAACTGCCCACCATCAGAATTGCGTTGGATGGAGGGACTTTTACACTATCCTGCTTTTTAAACGAAGCAATTTCTTTAGAAAATGGTTGTGCTTGTGCAGTTACTGCAGAAACTGTAAGCACTACGGAGAGAATGACTTTAAAAAAAAGATTGTCTATTATCGTTTTCACACATTCTCTATTTATTCATGATAAATATTGCAATTTAGGTAAATGACCGTACAGGTATTTCATACTATAAGAATGTATTTACCAATCATACTAAATACTGCAAATTATTTTTTCATCCAGGGGCTTTTAAATCCGAGTTTTTTTAACCCCTGAGTAATTTCCGGGCAACTCATAAATAAATTCCATAATAAACCGGTACGATAATTTTCCATCATCACTACTATAGGCCCCTGATCTATTGCCAGGTATTTTGGGGCAAACCAATTGTCCTGTTCACTGAATGCATCATAAAAGCCGTAGGGTCCCCATAGTTTATCTTTCATATCATAATACCAGTGTTTCATGGCTGCCATTGATTGTGCTGGTGTGTAGGGGAAAGATGAGAGGGCTGCTGTTGGCGTTATCACACCTAAATCATTTTCATCATTGGGTGCATGACCCGCATAAAACTTTGTAGAATAGCTGGACGTTAACCCCCAGTTATCAGGACCATACCCTTTAAACTTTTTAGGATTATCTACACACCATTGATAATTGATAAGAGAAAGATTTTTGTTTTCCTGCCAATAGTCAGCATACTTATCTTTCAATCCCCGGGGATCGAGACCGAGATAAGAATAATGAGCCCAAAATAAAGGCCCGCCCTGAGGCGGATCGCCCTGGTAACGCAAGTTTAATGTGTAGCCCCCATACGAGGTGGTTTTATTTATTTTTCCATTTTCTGCCCACCCCTCATGATATACTGTGGCGGGAATAGAATGAGTTGGTGATGATGCAGCCAGTACATACATAATAAGACATTCATTATATCCCCGCACTGCAAAATTCATTTGCCATCCATAATCAGGACTCCAATGCCAGTACAAAACATTTTTACCGTTGCGATACCAATCAAACTCTACTTCTTTCCATAATTTATCAATTCTTGCAGCTAATAGTTTTTCCGGCTCATTACCATTATTAAAATACTGACGAACACATAATAATCCTTGTATCATAAAAGATGTTTCCACCAAATCACCACCATTATCTTTTTTACTAAACGGTTTTACTTTTTTTGTTTCTCCATTCCACCAATGTGGCCATGCACCATGAAAGCGGTCTGCCGTTTCTAAGAAATGAATAATCTTTTCTAATTGCTTTCTGCCTTGTTCTCTTGAAATAAAATTTCTTTCAATACCCACCAGAATAGCCATTACACCAAAGCCGGCACCACCACTGGTTACAATATTTTTATCATTTTCAGGATAAATATTATCGACATGAAAACGTTCTCTTGCTAATCCGCTTACCGGTTCTGCACCATTCCAGAAATATTGAAAAGTTTGTTGCTGCACCATCCGGAATAACGCTGTATCATTAGCCGCAACAGTTTCAGTTTTTTGAACCGTTACATTTTTACCCGTCTTACAACTGATAATTGTAATTACTAAAAAAAATAAACCATTATAAAGAAACCGTTTTTTCATGTATAGATTTTTCTATAAATATGGTGCCGTAAACCCAAGACTTTGCATACCCGTTTTTACTTCCGGGCAACTGGTAAATAAATTCCATAACAAACCGCTTCTGTAGTTTTCTATCATTAGAATTATTGGT
>JBKJXQ010000405.1:0-3565 GCA_046716235.1 Chitinophagaceae bacterium | reverse complement strand
CAGTGCGATAATGGTGACGATTTACTTTGGTGGTTATGATATTCCGTTTGTGAACGAAGCTTCATGGGGATTAAGTTCCTTCTGGATGTCGTTTATAAGCTTTAGTGTGATGATGGCTAAAATATCTTTCTTCCTGTTCTGTTTTTTATGGATACGGTGGACGATACCCCGTTTCAGATACGACCAATTGATGAACCTGGGATGGAAAAAATTAATACCATTGGCTTTGGTGAATATGATTATTACCGCAGCGGTATTGTTGCTGTTGAAAAAATGATGTGGGGAATAGTGAGTAGTGAATAAGAGTTGCAAAGAAGCGACGCAATGGAAAGTGATAGTAGCATTACAGTTGACAAAATATATATTTGCGAAAATTTAAAATCCCCCTCCAGAGTTTATCGAAGGAAGGGGTTAGGGGCAACATGTTAACACAAAGAGCAAAAGAAGTAGATCGTAAGCCAATGACTTTCCTGGAGAGTATTTATCTGTGGAATATTGTGAAAGGCATGGGTATTACTATCAGTCACCTTTTTAAAAAGAAGGCAACGATAAATTATCCTGAGCAAACCAGAAGTTTTTCTAAAGTGTGGAGAGGACTTCATGTGTTAAACCGTGATGCGGAAGGAAGAGAAAATTGTACGGCTTGTGGTTTATGTGCAGTGGCTTGCCCGGCAGAAGCGATTACGATGGAAGGGGCGGAGAGATTGCCTGGAGAAGAACATTTATACCGGGAAGAAAAGTATGCAGCGAAATATGAGATAAATATGCTGCGTTGTATTTTTTGTGGATTATGTGAAGAAGCTTGCCCGAAAGATGCGATTTATTTGTCGCAAAGTATAGTGCCAGCTAATTATGGAAGGAAAGGATTTATATATAAAAAAGAAGACTTACTGATACCGCATCCGATTGAACAACCGGAAGCATATCAAAAAGCATTGGGCGAAAAACCATCGGCAATAAATTAAAACGACTTAATATTCCCCTTGGGGGATGGGGCTTATGAACATTACACAAATATTATTCTGGTTTCTTTCAGTGGTAGCATTGTTCAGTGCTTTGATGGTAATTACCAGCAAAAATCCTGTGTATAGTGTGTTGTGGTTGATTGTTACCTTTTTTGCCATTTCCGGTCATTATATTTTATTGAATGCACAGTTCCTGGCTATTGTAAACATAATCGTTTATGCCGGGGCCAACATGGTATTGTTCCTGTTTGTAATAATGCTGATGAACCTGAACAAAGAAATTGAACCGCAAAAGAACCGCTGGCTAAAGATGGCTGGTGCGGTAGCAGGTGGTTGTTTAATGCTGGTATTAGTAGCAGCATTAAAAGATACCGATATCAAACAACAGCAGGCATTAGTGAATGAAGGAAGTATCGGATTAATTAAAAATTTGGGAAAAGAATTGTTTACTACTTATGTAGTGCCGTTTGAAATAAGCAGTGTTTTGTTTTTGAGTGCAATGGTTGGTGCGGTGGTAATTGGGAAGAAAGAATGATTTGGAAATTTGGAGATGTGCCAATGAGACAATTTTATTTCCAAATCGAATAATCTTCAAATTGACAAATTGATTTTATGCCTATTAATTATTACATATTTCTGTCTATTGCTTTATTCAGCATTGGTATCGTAGGTGTGCTGACACGCCGCAATGCGATTATTATTTTCATGTGCATAGAACTTATGTTAAATGCAGTGAATTTATTGCTGGTAGCATTCTCAAAAATGCACTATCTGAAAGCTTTGGCTACGGATACTACAACAATAGCCGGAACTGACGGACAGTTATTTGTATTTTTTATTATGGTGGTGGCGGCGGCTGAAGTTAGTGTAGGCCTGGCAATTATTGTAATGATGTACAGGAACATCCATTCGGTGGATGTGAATTTTTTGAACAGGTTGAAACATTAGAAACCTTCTAAATCCCCAAGGGGGACTTTGGGGGTATCAAAGTATAAATGGTGATTATTATTTTTTAATATTAAACTGAAATTTTCTTAAGCTCTCCGCAAAGGTTTGAGAACGCTGATATTTATGCAGAATTCTTTACAAATAGTTTACCTGATTCCTCTTCTTCCATTAATCGGTTTTTTGATTAATGGGCTGGGAAGAAATTATTTATCCAAATCACTTATTGGTATTATTGGCAGCGGAGTGGTATTGGCATCATTTGTAATTAGTGTTTGGGTATTTATATTGGTTAAAGGTGGCAATATCCATGTGGCACATTATTTCGATTTTATCAATGTTGGTTCGCTGAAAATTCCATTTGCATTTCAGATTGACCAGCTATCTTCTTTATTTCTTTTAATAATTACCGGTGTTGGATTTCTTATACATGTATATTCTACTTCTTACATGCAGGAAGAAAAAACTGAACACTTTGGAAGATATTTCGCTTACCTGAATCTTTTCATTTTCTCCATGCTGTTGCTGGTAATGGGTGCCAACTTTGTCATCATGTTCATCGGGTGGGAAGGGGTGGGACTTTGTTCTTATTTATTAATTGGGTACTGGTTCAAAAAACAAGAATATAATAAAGCTGCGAATAAGGCTTTCATCATGAACCGGATTGGTGATCTGGCTTTCCTGATTGCTATCTTTTGGTTGATTAATAAACTCGGTACTGTTTCATACGATGAAGTATTTACAGCAGCTAATCTTGCCAAACTGAATTCAACTGATGTTACCGCCATCACTTTATTATTATTTGTTGGTGCCACTGGTAAAAGTGCACAGATACCTCTTTACACCTGGTTGCCAGATGCAATGGCAGGCCCTACTCCTGTATCAGCATTAATACATGCTGCTACAATGGTAACGGCTGGTATTTATATGATAGCCCGGAGTAATTTATTGTACTCCATGTCACATATCACAATGGATATAGTGGCATACATTGGTTTGGCAACAGCACTGCTTGCAGCCACGATTGCTTTAAAGCAAAATGATATAAAAAAAGTGTTGGCTTACTCTACCGTTAGCCAGTTAGGGTTTATGTTCCTTGCATTAGGTTGCGGTGCTTATACAGCCGCAGTATTTCATGTAATGACACATGCCTTCTTCAAAGCATTAATGTTCCTCGGCAGTGGCAGTGTTATACATGCTATGGGTGGTGAGCAGGATATTCGCAATATGGGTGGATTAGGAAAGAAATTAAAAATAACTTTCATCACTTTCTTAATCGGATGTATTGCGATTGCAGGTATTCCACCGTTCAGCGGTTTCTTTTCTAAAGATGCTATCCTGTTGAGTGCATTTGAAAAAAATCCTGTGCTATACGGCATTGCATTGTTTACAGCATTATTGACCGCTTTTTATATGTTTCGTTTGTTGTTCATTACGTTCACAGGGAAATTCAGGGGAACACAAGAACAAGAACACCATTTACATGAAAGCCCACCGGCAATGACGATTCCATTAATTGTACTGGCTATACTTTCAATAATTGGTGGTTTTGTTGGCATACCAGAAGTGTTAATGCATGGTGGAGATAAACTTGGTGAATTTTTATCACCGGTTATTGCCATTCATAGTGAAGGCACCGTTTCTCATTCTACTGA
>JBKJXQ010000404.1:0-4053 GCA_046716235.1 Chitinophagaceae bacterium | reverse complement strand
CACCAGCTCTTTATCGGTTAGTGATCTCGCCTCAGGCGAGAGAGATATGTTCTTAATAAAAGTCAACGGTTAAAATTAGGGAATAAAATTTTATGTGGCCAGTTGTAGCAGGTATCGCATCGCTTCTGGTTACTCTGAGGAATTGTAAGGACACTCCATTCATCGTTCCGTAATTATTCTTAATCCTCTTATGCAATCCCACAAATACCCGCATCAGGGTATTTAAACAAATTATATGAAACGAATACTTTTTCTCATTGCCCCGGTCATTTTAATAATGCTGGCATTCCGTCCTGTCAACTCACATACGGTTACTGGAAATGTTGCCGACGAAAATGGTAAAGTAATACCAGGGGCCAGCATTGTATTAAAAGGAACTTCAAAAGGCACAAGCTGTGATGCAAAAGGAGTGTACAGTATTACTGTTCCCAAATCAACGGGTATGTTAGTTTTTTCTGCTCTTGGTTTTGAAAGCAAAGAAGTTTCTATCAAAGGAATTTCTGTCATTAATGTTTCATTAAAATCTTCTGCTGCTTCTCTGCAGAATGTTGTTGTAACAGGTTACAGCGCTCAAAAGAAAAAGGATATGACGGGAAGTGTTGCAGTTATTCAACCATCTCCCTACTATAATTCAGGGGTACCCAATAACGAATTACAAGGGAGAGCTGCAGGTGTACAGGTTACAACTGCTTATGGTAATGCTGGTGCACAAAGCAAAATAATGATCCGCGGAATTAGTTCAATTAATGGAAATCATCAAGGCTATTATGATAAACACCGGGAAGATTTTATCCGGGAGGGTTATGATAATATTTCAGATAATAAATTTTTAAAAGCAACCGATAATCCGCTATCTACTTTTTCTATCGATGTGGATGCTGCTTCCTATAGTAATGTACGCCGGTTTTTAAACCAGGGTCAGCTGCCACCAGCAGGTGCAGTACGAATCGAAGAAATGGTAAATTATTTTCATTATCAATATCCGCAACCTTTAAATAATGAACCTTTTTCTATCAATACAGAGATTGCTGATGCTCCCTGGAATAAAGAGCACAAACTGGTGCTGATAGGTTTACAGGGCAAAAAAATACCTACAGAAAATCTGCCGGCATCTAATTTGGTTTTCCTGATTGATGTGTCAGGTTCTATGCAAGGGCCGGAAAGAATTGGTTTGGTAAAAGCCTCAATGAAAATGCTGGTTGACCAATTGCGGGAGCAGGATAAAGTTTCCATTGTAGTATATGCAGGTGCAGCAGGTTTAGTATTGCCCACCACAAGCGGAGCAAATAAAACAAAAATTAAAGAAGCAATTGATAACCTCGAAGCCGGTGGTTCCACTGCCGGAGGTGCCGGTATCAAACTAGCCTATAAAACAGCTAAAGAAAATTTTGTTCAGCAAGGTAACAACCGTGTTATTCTTTGCACTGATGGCGACTTCAATGTTGGCGAAAGCAGCGATGATGCAATGGAAAGATTGATAGAAGAAGAAAGAAAAAGTGGTGTATTTCTTACTGTGCTTGGTTATGGTATGGGCAATTACCAAGATGCGAAAATGCAAAAGCTGGCCAATAAGGGCAATGGTAATCATGCATACATTGACGGCATCACCGAAGCGAAAAAAGTATTAGTGAATGAATTTGGCGGCACCCTTTTCACTATTGCTAAAGATGTAAAACTGCAGATAGAATTTAATCCTGCTAAAGTAAAAGGTTATCGCCTGATTGGGTATGAAAACAGGATGCTGGCTAAGGAAGATTTTAATAATGATAAAAAAGATGCAGGTGAGTTGGGCAGTGGTCACACCGTTACCGCATTATATGAAATAATACCGGTAGGTGTAAACAGCAGCTTTCTCAATAATGTTGACCAGTTGAAATATCAGAAAGCAGTAACTCCACTCACTAAAACTTCACAAACAACTGAGATGATGACAATAAAATTCCGTTACAAAGCACCTGATGGCGATGTAAGTAAATTGATAGAACACCCTTTACTTGATAAACAAATTATGATTGAAAAAACATCAGATAATTTTCGGTTTGCTGCTTCGGTAGCACAATTTGGAATGTTGCTCCGCAATTCAGCATTCAAGTCAAACGCATCTTATATGGATGTATTAAGCCTGGCGAGGAAAGCCAAAGGCAATGACGAGGAAGGTTACCGGTCAGAGTTTATCAGGTTGGTGGAAAGTGCTCAGTTATTGGCGAAAGGAAAAAGCGAAACAGATGATGATAGTGATGAGGATTCAGAATCGATGCCTGTAAGTAAACACAAGTAGAAGATTATTTAAAATATGTAATTCCAGGTTCGTTTGCATCTCAATCCTTTAATAACAGTTTCATTTTATAGTAATCGATTTGTAAAAAATATAAACCATGCTTATGAGTAAAAAGTTTCAACTCTCCATCGCTGAACCCTGTCATGAAAATTGGGAAAATATGAGTCCGGTGGACAAAGGGAAATTCTGTGGTTCCTGTCAGAAGCAGGTAGCAGACTTTAGTATGATGAATGACCGGCAGATCGCTGAATTTTTTAAAAAGTCAGCCCAGAGTTTATCAAAGGGCGGTTCTGTTTGTGGACGATTTATGACCGACCAGTTGGAAAGGGAAATTGAAATACCAAAGAGACGTATTCCCTGGGCGAAATATTTTTTCCAGATTGCGTTACCGGCTTTTTTTATTTCTAAAGCATCCGCTCAAAATATAACAATGGGGAAGATGGCAAACCCCAGTACGAAGGATACATCAAAGATTTCAATTAATAAGGAAATAAGGACATTGGGATTGGTATTGCCAACAACAGTTATTAAACAGGTTTGTACCAGCACAATTGAAGAGACAATAAAAGGTGATGTTGAAGTTATTCAAAACAAGCCTGTAAATGGCAAAGTTACCGATGCGGATGGAATGCCGGTAGCTTATGCAACCATTACAATAAAAGGAACAAAGCATGGAGTAATAACAAAAGAAGACGGGTCTTTCTCTATTATCCCCGAAAGCAATTGGGATAAGATTATTCTTGTGATTTCCTCTATCGGATTTGAAACTAAAGAAGTATTAGTTGATAGAAAAAGTTGTCAGCAGGATGAAATAATTAATATCGGCATTACAAATATTAATTATGAAATAATGGGAGAAGTAGTTGTTGTTGGTATGGTAAATAAAAAGATAAAACCTAAGCCCCTTATACCAGCTATTATAAAAGATGCCGATTCTAAATCCTTAAAAATATTTCCCAATCCAGTTGTTGCTGGTACCAGCCTTACCATAGAGTTGAAACAAAAGGAAGAAGGCTATTACTTATTACAAATATTGAATCAATCTGGCCAGCCAGTACACCGCCAGGAAATATGGATTGATACCGAAGCGGGAATATTAAGTATTGATGTTCCTTTTGTTTCAGCCAGTAATTATTTTTTATTATTTACCAATAAAAAATCAGGTAAAAAATTTTCAGGGAAAATCATCATTCAATAAACGCTTATCCTGAATGATAAGATTTGATTGAGGTTATTTAAAGGCAGGATGAAAATTCTCCAGTGTCTTTCTTAAAAATTCTCTATCGAGATGGGTATAAATTTCTGTTGTTGTTATACTTGCATGGCCCAGCATTTCCTGTACCGCTCTTAAGTCTGCCCCCCCTTCTACCAGGTGAGTAGCGAATGAATGGCGGAAAGTATGTGGCGATACTGTTTTTTTAATACCTGCTTTCATCGCAAGGTCTTTAATAATATAAAAAATCATTACTCTCGATAATTTACTTCCCCGGTTATTCAGAAAAAGTATATCCTCATTTCCTTTTGCAGGTGTGGCATATACTCTTATATTATTTTTATAAATCGCAATATACTTTATAGCACTGCTGCCGACAGGCACCAATCTCTCTTTATCCCCTTTACCTATCACTCTTACAAAACCTACATCAAGATATAATTGAGAAATCCGAACGTTTACTACTTCACTTACCCGCAGGCCGCAACTGTACATTATTTCTAAAATTGCTTTATTACGGCCACCTTCCGGTTTGCTAAGATCAATTACAGCAATCATACTT
>JBKJXQ010000403.1:0-3769 GCA_046716235.1 Chitinophagaceae bacterium | reverse complement strand
GTTAAACCCCCGCCAAAAAATCATACGCCTGAAAAAGAACCCTTTAAAAAACATCATCAAAATGGAAAATAAATTGCCCCCCCGCAGATGAACCGAAAAAGAAAAAAGGACTATTAAAACGTTTATTTGAGAAAAAAGATAATTAACATCTTTCCATAAAGAATAAAAGGCTTTGCGAATGCAAAGCCTTTTATATTGCTATTTATTACTTATACCAATTACATTAACCATACATCTATGGATAAATGTCACCCTGAGTTTATCGAAGGGTGATTATAAGGCTTCGATAAACTCTGGGTGACATTTATCTATATATGTACGTTTAATGTCTAATTGGTATAAGTAATGAATAGTAATAAAAAAGGCTTTGCATTCAGCAAAACCTTTAATACTTTATGGAAAGATGTTAATTATCTTTTTTCTCAAATAAACGTTTTAATAATCCTTTTTTCTTTTTCGGTTCATCTGCCGGGGAGCCAATTACTTTACCATTATCATCTTCTTTTTTCAGGGGTGCTTTTCCAGCCGTATCTTTTTTAGCCGGAGTTTTATCCTCATCGTCGGTAACGGGTGTTGATTCAGGTCCTATGTATTCATTATTGCCATTTTGATAATCCTGTTCATTTCCTACACCCTGATCATCTCCTTCAGCACCAGGATTAGGGTCTGAATCACTAATGATTATATCAGCACTATTTATCTCATTCTCCAATTCAGCAGGTTTTACAAATTTTGCATCTTTATCAATACCTAACTTTTTATCAGCTAATACTTTTTTTAAAAAGTATTCACAAATAGGACGGGCCATCCTGGAACCATCTCCTTCATTGCGGATAAAACGATCATCAAAACCAACCCAGGAACCTGCCAGCAATTGGGGTGTGTAACCGATAAACCAGGCATCGGCATTATCATCGGTCGTACCGGTTTTTCCTCCCATTTCAGCAGCACCTACTCTTGTACGCATACCTCTGGCAGTCCCTTTATCAACTGTTCCCTGCATCATACGGGCCATGGTATAAGCTGTTATTTCACTCACAGCCTCCTTTCGGTTTGCACTATAATCAAATCGTTTTATTACGTTGCCGTTTCTGTCTTCAATACGACTGATGCAATAAGGCTTGGTAGAAAATCCACGACCAGCAAAAATGGTATAGCCCCACAGCATTTCATATAAAGAGAGATCACAAGTTCCGAGTGCTATTGATGGAAATGGTTTTACCGGCGTAGGTATACTGATGCGGCTTAGAAAATCGCTGAATTGTTTTGGCCCTACCTGCTTCATGATATAAGCTGTCGCACAGTTTTTTGAATAAGCCAATGCATTAGCCATCGTCATAGATCCGCCACCACATTGTTTACCGGCAGGCACCCAGCCACTACCCGGGAAAAATTGAGCAACATTTTCACATGGTGTTTCGGGAGTAAAACCTCTTTCTTCCATTGCTTGTGTATAAAGAAAAGGTTTAATAGTGGAGCCCACCTGTCTTTTTGTTTTCAAGTTTACATGGTCATATTTATAAGTTTTAAAATTAATTCCTCCTACCCATGCTCTTACTTCACCGGTTACCGGATCCATAGCCATAAAAGAAGCTTGCTCCATCTGGCGATGATATTTTATAGAATCATAAGGGGTCATTACAGTGTCTCTTTCCCTTTTTGCATTCCAGGCAAATATTTTCATGGGCACTTTCACATTAAAACTTGCCCTTATTTCTTTATTGCTCAATCCATCATCTTCCATGGCTCTCCATCTGTCAGATTCCTTAATGGCTCTTTCCAGAATTTTTTCATGTTCTTTCCAGATGGTTCCATTTTTTATCGATCCTCTTGCATTTACACTTCGCTGCAATGTTATCATTTGCTGCGCCATTGCTTCTTCTGCATATTGCTGCGTAAAAGGATTAATAGTAGTATATATTTTTAAACCGTCATTATAAATATCATAGGAATCGCCATTTGATTTTTTTACATCAACCAATGCAGTTTTTATATCATCTTTCAGCACTTCCCGGAAATAAGGTGCATAGCCGGTATTTTCATCCATCTTTTTATAATTCAATTTAATGGGCAATGCTTTTAACCGGGTAGCTTCTGCAGAAGTAATATTATTATTTTCTTCCATCCGGGTAATAACAAGATTACGGCGGTCAAGTGCGGCTTTAGGATTGCGCCGTGGATTATACAGCCCGGGCCCGTTAATCATACCAACAAGGAGTGCCGCCTCTTCTACATTCAACCTGTCTGTTTCTTTTTGAAAAAAAGTTTTGGACGCATTTCGTATACCGAAAATGTTATCGGAAAAAGGAACGGCGTTCAGGTATAAAGCAAGTATTTCTTCTTTGGTAAAATTCTTTTCGAGTTTAATGGCAATGATCCATTCTTTAAGTTTTTGAATTACCCGGATAGCTTTATTAGATGCCCGTTGATTAAAAAGAGCCAATGCTAATTGTTGTGTGATGGTGCTTCCACCACCTTTGCTACCTAAGGAAGTAACGGCCCGCATAGTACCAATCATATCAATCCCGGAATGACTGTAATATCTTTTGTCTTCAGTAGAAACCAGTGCATTAATTACATGTTTAGAAATATCGCTGTAATTAACAAGGCTGCGGTTGCCGTTTTCCCGATAGTATTTACCCATAAGTGTTCCATCTTCAGCATACACTTCAGATGATTGAAGCATAGAAGGGTTTTCCAAATCATTAAGTGTAGGCATTTTGCCAAATACACCAAAGTTGGCCAGCATTATCAACAGTACAAATACTGCAAAGCATGCAATAAAGATTCGCCAGAAAATACTAACAGTTTTTTTCATAAAGATGTGTGGGTCTGTTTAAACAGAAATAATCCAACATGAAATTAAGCAAATACTTCAGGGCAGAAGTATGCCGGTAATTAATTTTTTGCCAAAACAAAAAAACATTTTTGTGTATTACCGGATATTGTTAATACTAAAACTTAGCCGGCACTTGCTGGTGGATGAAATCTTTATACTTCTCGATGTCTTTAGTGGCTTTCAGTATCTCAAAATTATTATTATCTAAAATCGAGAAACTGTATTTGCCCCCTTTTAACCAGGGAATGATCTCTGTGGCAGTTTTTGGCAGGGCCTTGTCTATATAATCGATAGCTTCCTGAGCAGTCTTAAATGGTGCGATAAGAAGCAAACGGTTGTCTCCATTAAGTTCAAATAGTTCCGTTATAAACGTTTTATTGTAATAAATTTCCTTGTTGTAGCGGGAAAAAGCATTTTTAGCTTCATTCATAAACACAGGATCTACTTTATTTAATATCAGCATTACATAATGAGCTTCAGATGGCTTATATGTAAACTGTAATGGAATAACCGGGGGTAAAGGTTTTGTAACAATAGTATCTTTTACCGGAGGATTATTATTGGTAACCGGAGGTAAAGGTTTTGTCTGCGTGGTATCTTTTGCAGCATTAGTTATTACAACCGGCTTAACAGGCTCGGGTATATTTATAATAGCGTCATCAGGATATCTTGTTATAACAAGGTTCTTCAAATCTTCTTCAATCTGTTTTCTTCTGCTGAGTACTTCAATTAAGTTACTTGATTTAGCTGCTAAAGGGGTGTTTTCAAATTGAGTGATAATATTGTTCAGCACCGTGATGGCAGTGCTATCATTTTTTTGTTTTATATAGTAAACGGCTTCTATATAAAGTAATTGAGGAGTCCAGAAATTTTTACCATACAAACTATCCGCCATTTTCTTTTCTGTAATGGCCTGTTCAAAGTTCCCTT
>JBKJXQ010000402.1:0-5102 GCA_046716235.1 Chitinophagaceae bacterium | reverse complement strand
GAAGAACCTCTGCTGGTATGAAAAAAATCCTGCGATAAAGGAACGTTGCTACGTAATTTATACCCGATTCTCATCCCGACAATCATCACTATTGCAAAAAGCAAGGGTAACCAGATCTGTATTTTTTTCATTGACCACACCATTTTTTTCTTATGCTGAGGGAGCGAAGTTCTTATTTAATTCTCAATTCTGAACTTTACCTTCGGTTCAATTTGTCATCATGGATTACTGATAAAATGGTTTTGCAACGATGGCTATTTTTGCCAGCAAAAGGCTGAAGATAACAAACAGCATTACAGATTGATTTCTTACATCCATAATACCATTAAAGCTTTTTCATGTCGATTTTAATTGCAGACAGTGGCGCTACAAAATGTGAGTGGTGTTTTGTTGCAGGTAATAACAGGAAGCAGGTAATTTTCTCTCAGGGTATCAGTCCATACTTTTTAAATGCCGTACAAATTGAGTCGATCCTTCGAAATGAGTTGCTCCCGTTTTTGAATGACAAGTTACCTGATGCAATATATTATTATGGTACAGGCTGCATTAATCCGGACAATGCAGCATTGGTGAAAAAAGCGATCCGGAATGTTTTTTCCAAAACAGCGACGATCGAAGTTACACACGATCTGATGGGAGCAGCCAGGTCTGTGTGTCGCGATGAAAAAGGGATTGCCTGTATCCTCGGAACGGGAAGTAATTCGTGTTATTTTGACGGGAAAAAAATTGGAAAAAATAGTCCTGGTCTTGGTTATGTACTTGGCGATGAAGGAAGCGGTGCATATTTGGGAAAGAAAGTAATTCAATATTATTTATACAAAACATTTGATGAAGATCTACAATTCAGGTTTGAACAGAAATTCAAAATAAATTCAGTTGAAATATTAGAAAATGTTTATAAAAAACCACTGCCGAACCGTTATCTCGCCGGATTTACAAAGTTTCTGGCAGACAACCGTGATCATTACATGATTGAAAATATTATTGAAGACGGGTTGAATGATTTTTTCTTTACTCATTTGTGTAAATACAAAGAAGTCTGGAATATGCCTGTAAATTTTGCTGGTAGTGTTGCATTTGGTTTTAAGGATGTCTTGCAGCAACTTTGCAACAGTTACGAGTTTGAATTAGGCAGCGTAATGAAGAATCCTATGGAAGGATTAGTTGAATATCATAGTTAAAAAGAAGAGTGTTATGGCATCAGAAAGAATTACCGAACAATCAAGTCACTATCGGCATCTCGAAAAGATGACAGTTGCAGAGACTTTACTAAATATTAATAAGGAGGATCAGGTGGTACCTGCGGCAGTTGAAAAGGCAATTCCACAAATTGAAAAATTGGCAGAAGCGGCAGCCGACAAAATGCTGATGGGTGGCAGGATGTTTTATATTGGTGCCGGTACCAGCGGAAGATTAGGAATTGTAGATGCCAGTGAATGCCCGCCTACCTATGGTGTTCCCTATGGGTTAGTTATTGGTATTATTGCCGGTGGCGAAAAAGCAATAACAGCAGCAGTAGAATATGCAGAAGATGATAAGGAACAGGGATGGAAAGATTTGACCGCATTTAATGTGTCTGAGAAAGATGTAGTAATAGGCATTGCCGCCAGTGGCACCACTCCCTATGTTATTGGCGCATTGGAAGAATGCAGAAAGAATAATATCATAACAGGGAGTATTTCCTGTAATCCTGAGTCGCCAGTTAGTGCCGCTGCAGATTTTCCGATTGAAGTAGTGGTAGGACCAGAATTTGTTACAGGCAGCACCCGAATGAAAAGCGGCACCGCACAGAAACTGGTGTTGAATATGATTTCTACTTCTGTAATGATACAGCTGGGAAGAGTTGAAAATAATAAGATGGTGAATATGCAACTAACGAACGATAAGTTGGTTGACAGAGGCACAAAGATGCTGATGGAAAGAATTAAGCTACAGAATTATGAAAAAGCAAAAGACTTACTTTTAAAATATGGTAGTGTAAAAAAAGCCGCAGAGTTTTTTTCTAAATAGTTTCATTTACGGGCATATACTAAGTATATTGCGGTTACATTAAAAACAAGTGGTAGTAATAAATAATTATACAGGTTTTCCCTCCATTGCAATACATTTTATTGCCACTACATCTATTACTACAATTACAATACGCCGCGGCGTATTGTAAATCTCCATATCAAACATTGGGCTCAACAGCTTACACACAAAAAAAAGGATATTGTATTATCGATGAAATTATTCAAATCATTTAATCAGCGATAACATGCAGGTTTTAAAATTCGGGGGTACTTCAGTAGCCAACGCAGAAAATATAAATAAGGTAGTAGCAATTGTAAAAGAATCAGCCAAAAAAGATAAAACAATAGTGGTCGTATCAGCTCTGGGGGGCGTTACGGATTTATTATTAAATGCAGCCGAATCCGCAGCAGCAGGCGATGAAGGATATAAAGAGAAACTTACGCTTATCGAACAACGACATCTGGATGCTGTAAAACAACTAATACCTGTTGCGCAACAAAGCCAGTTACTAAGCCTTGTTAAAAAAAGTTGTAATGAAATTGAAGATATCTGCAATGGTATATTTTTACTAGGCGAGTTAACGGAAAGATCAAAAGACAGGATTGGTAGTTATGGCGAATGGATTTCTTCACAAATTATTACGGCTAAGTTTAATGCTGATGGAATTGATGCTTTTTGGAAAGATTCCCGGGAAATCATTACTACTAATTCTTCTTTTACAACTGCCGAAGTAGATTTTGCAGTTACCAATAAAAAAATAAGTGATTTTTTTGCCTCACAATCTGGCACACTATTTATTCTGCCCGGTTTTATAGCTGCAGATGCAAATGGTGTAACTACTACATTAGGCAGAGGAGGTTCTGATTATACCGCCGCCATTATTGCATCGGCACTCAATGCGACTGTCTTGGAAATATGGACAGATGTAAGTGGTATGATGACCGCTGACCCACGACTAACAAGCAATGCCCGGATTATTCCGAATATTTCTTACCAGGAAGCAATGGAGCTTTCGCATTTTGGTGCCAAAGTAATTTATCCACCTACTATTCAGCCGGTGATGAATAAAAATATTCCTGTTTGGATAAAAAATACTTTTGTTCCTGCTGATTATGGAACAGTTATTCAAAACGGGAATCTTCTTAACTCCCCTTTTGAAGATGGTGGCAACATTGTTCGGGGTATCTCAAGCATTAATAATATTACACTCATTAGCCTTGAAGGAAGTGGAATGATTGGCATACCTGGTTTTTCCAAAAGATTATTTGAAGCATTAAGTACTGAAAAAATAAACGTTATTCTTATTACACAAAGTTCTTCAGAACATTCTATTTGTGTGGGTATAGATAGTTCTACAGCAGCTAAGGCCAAATTGACAGTGGACATCGCTTTTGCCAATGAAATTGCCTTGCAAAAAGTCGATCCGTTAAAAATGGAAAGCGAATTATCTATTGTGGCATTGGTAGGAGAAAGTATGAAGAATCATACCGGCGTAAGTGGCCGGATGTTTAGTGCCATGGGAAGAAATGGTGTAAACGTAAGGGCTATTGCACAGGGTTCTTCAGAAAAAAATATTTCCGCTGTTATTGCTACCAAAGATGTTCGCAAAGCCATCAACGTTTTGCATGAAGAATTTTTTGAAACAACGTATAAACAAGTAAACATCTTTGTTACAGGTACGGGAAATGTTGGTGCTAAATTGTTGGGGCAGTTGCAACAGCAAATTGATTTCCTTCAGCAACAAATGAATTTGCAGGTTAATGTGGTTGGTTTGAGCAACAGCCGGAAAATGCTGATTGATGAAACAGGAATTAATCTCGTTACCTGGAAAGAAAAATTGGATGGCGGAGAAAAAGCTAATCTTCAAAAGTTTGTGAATGAAATAATCAGCAGGAACTTGCGTAATTCAATTTTTGTAGATATTACGGCTAATGAAGTGGTGGCTTCTGTATACAATCAATTACTGCAAAAAAGCATTTCGGTAGTAGCATGTAATAAAATAGCCGCATCGTCTGCTTACAGTAATTATAAAAAATTAAAAATACTTGCAAGAGAATTCAACTGTCAGTTTTTATTTGAAACAAATGTTGGTGCCGGGTTACCGGTTATCGCAACCTTAAATGATTTGATACACAGTGGCGATAGGATACAAAAAATTCAGGCGGTATTGAGTGGTACACTAAATTTTGTATTCAATAATTATGATGGGACAAGAAAGTTTGCAGATGTTGTAAAGCAGGCACAGGATGAAGGCTATACTGAACCAGATCCACGGCTTGATCTTGGTGGAACGGATGTAATGAGAAAGATAATGATATTGGCACGGGAAGCCGGCGAAAAAATAGAAATGAATGATATTACTAATAATACTTTTATGCCTGCCAGTTGTATGCAGGGAAGTGTAGCAGATTTTTATGCTGCCATGGCAAAAGAAGAAGACCATTTTAAAGAGTTATTGGGAAAAGCCAAAGCTGACGGTTGTATATTAAAATTTGTTGCTTCCTATTCCCCATTAAACCCGGTAAATGGTACTGCCGCTTCAGTGGGGTTGCAACATATTGATCCCAAGCATGACCTTTACCATCTTTACGGAAAAGATAATATTGTATTATTTTATACAGATCGTTATAAAGACCAACCAATGGTGGTAAAAGGTGCAGGTGCAGGCGCAGAAGTAACGGCCAGTGGTGTATTTGCGGATATTATCCGGGCAAGTAAAGTGTAATGATCCTTTTTTAGAGTCTTATGTCAATTAAATGTTTCGATTACTGAAATAGTTTAAATTAGAATTTTGGAAAAAATAAATCATCATGTTCAATCGGAGTCTTCTCTGTTCTCTCCATTGCGGGGAGTTAGGGGGGGCTTTATAAAAATAAAATGTCCTGGAACAGTTGCAAACCTGGTTTGTGGTTTTGATATTCTGGGGATGGCATTAAATGAACCTAATGATATAATGGAAGTAAGATTGTTGGATGAACCCAAAGTTATCATTCAAAACCGGGACAAATATAATTTACCAACCGACCCCGATAGGAATGTAGCTGGTGTTGTTTTTTTATCAGTGATGGAAAAAGTAGGTGGTACTGTTG
>JBKJXQ010000401.1:0-3628 GCA_046716235.1 Chitinophagaceae bacterium | reverse complement strand
GTCTTACATAGATAGTAAAGGAGACTTGCAAGGAGTACGCATATTGGGAGTACTGGCAAGAATTGCCATTTGTTATTTCTTTGCGTCTGTAATCATTTATTATCTAAAAGCAAGAGCCGCCTTTTTTGTGGGATTGGTTCTATTGTTATTGTATTGGGCACTGTGTTATTTGTTGGGTAACCAGGCCGATCCATACAGTATGACAGGTTGGTTTGGCAATGATATTGACAAAAAAATTCTTGGTGTTGCCCATATGTATAAAGGAGAAGGGATACCGTTTGACCCGGAAGGTTTAATGAGTACGATTTGTGCTATTGTACAGGTAATATTTGGCTATATGGTTGGCGATTATATTCAAAAGAAAGGGAAAAGTTTTGAAATGGTAAGTGGTTTATTTGTAGCTGGTGTAGCCATGCTGCTTACCGGATTTTGCTGGGATATGGTTTTCCCTATTAATAAAAAAATATGGACAAGCTCCTATACGGTTTATACTACGGGGCTTGCAATGATTACCATTTCCACCATGATTTATCTCATTGAATTTAAAAATGTAAGGGGCGGGCTGACAAGATTTTTTGATGTGTTTGGCAAAAATGCCTTGTTTGTTTTTTCATTGAGTGCTTTCCTTCCAAAAGGATTAGCTCTTATCCGCATACCCGACCATTTGAATGATAAAGGAGTAATGACATATACCAATCCCTGGAACTGGCTGTATCAAAAAGTGTTGATTAATATTCCAGGTGACCCCAAAATTGGTTCTCTGCTATATGCCCTTTGTGTCATCACACTAATGTGGGCTATCTGCTACTGGATGGATAAGAAAAAGATTTACGTCAAGGTTTGATCTTGCCTTTTATATGTGCTGGAAAAGGAGATTTGTTTTTAATTAACAGGAAACAAAACTCTTTTAACACCTCGTATTAAGCCATGGTTTTATTTCCAAAAAACACAAAACTAACTATGAGAAATTATATTCTTCTTGTTTGAATCAATTTCTGTGGAATTCTTGCTCCCGGTCGGGAATATTTGTGTTCATTTCATGCGTCCGTTATAGTTGTTTTTTTTCTTTTGTCACAATCTCAATAAGTAGCTCAAAATGGCATGGAAATTGAAAATATGTTTGTAATAGAAAATAATATGAAAAAGATATTAGGAAAATTTATCAACGAGTCATTGAAGAAAATTAAAGTACATAAACAGCAACTAAAAAAGTTGAAGTTTTCTAACTATAAAGAGGATTTTGTTATTACTGAGCAGGAAGAAAGGGAAGGTGGTTTTTTTGGAAGCCTTAATTTCAAAACTACTTCCGCTTAAAAATATTAAAGATATTTAACTACTTCTCATAAGCAGTTAGTTTTGGTTACGACCTCTGTTTCTACAGAGGTTTTTTTATAATAGTCTTTACTATTTATTATGCTAACAAAGAAAAGTCTCTTCTTTCCTCTCAGCTTTTATATTTTGCTCCATTCATGTTTACAATCCTAACGTAAACTTTTTCGCCACATCTACCAATCCTTTAGCATCATTATTTTTTAAAATTATTACTACTCATCTATGATACGATTTGTTGCGGGCATTTTTTCTGTTAAATTTTTCCAGTAACGCTTCGGCATGTGCATAATATGCAGCTTCATATTTTTCCTTGCTGGTATATTTACACTGCTAAAATATTGCCGCCATAATTTTTGATACAACTCTTCCTTTTCATCATGAATGGATGCTAATTGGCTTTTGTCATTGAGATCAATATCAAAATTTAATTGCACTTCTTCTACCTTATTCAAATCATAGTACAATCCATATTTTCGGATGGAATCATAAATTAACCAGCGTTGGTCTGCATATCTATCTTTAAAATGCTTGCTGATCAGGGGCAGCACATTAAAGTCCGGCTGAATGATTGAATAGTATAATCCATCTTTTGTTAACTGAAACCGTATAAAGGCTTCCATGCGGTGTTTTTCCCTGTGCACTTTACGACTGACTTGTTGCAGCATCAATACATCCGGGTGGCTGAAATTATTTTCTCCAGGTTTTACTGCAGCAATAACATACTCTGTGTAACGTAGCAATACATTTTCAATACCTGGAAGCTCAGATAAAAATGTTTTATAAAACAGATGCACTGAGTTAACAGAAATTTTTTCTTTTAATTTTTTCCTTACCCGGTCTGCTTTTGATTTATCAGTAATGATCCTTTTTGTTTGGCCAAACAAACTTACATTAGCTTTTCCTTCTTTGTAAATCGCAGCATCTTTTATCTTGTATTCATATATTTCAAAAATTGCCGTTAGTAATCCTTCAAAACTACCATCATATACCACCACCTGCATATTAAAATAATTTTATCTGTAGTGAAAAATTAGGCTTGTATTTACTGGTTCCTTCTGTCAAAATAAATCGTTTGATGTCGCCCGCCTGCCAGTCCTTTCGTTCAAATTCATTATTGCAAGTAATAAAATATTTTGACCGGTTGGCAGAAATGCCAATCTTTTTTAAGTGGTCCCATCCAAGTGTGGCAAATTTTCTGGCCGCAGCAATTTTTTTTGCTGATTGAATACCAATTCCGGGAATTCGAATTAATAGCTGATAATCAATTTTATTAATATCCATTGGAAACAAATCGAGATTGCGCAGAGCCCAATTCAATTTTGGATCTATTTCCATATCCAATAAAGGATCTTGCAGCGTAACTATTTCATCTACTTTAAAATTATAGAATCGCATCAGCCAGTCGGCCTGATACAACCGGTTTTCCCGGATCATCGGAACAGGGGTTCCCATAGCGGGTAGGCGATTATCATTGCTGATGGGAACATAGCCGGAATAATACACTCTTTTTAATTTCATCCGGTCATAAAACTTATCCGCCAGCCATAAAATTTCTAAATCTGTTTCCGGTGTAGCGCCGATTACCATTTGAGTACTTTGTCCAGCGGGAGCAAACTTTGGAACTTTCTTTAATGTTTTTTTATCTTCTTTATTTTGTTCAATGGCTGTCTTTAAATATTTCATTGGCTTTATCATATCATCCCGTTTTTTATCAGGAGCCAGTAATGCCAAACTTTTTTCTGTGGGCATTTCAATATTCACACTTAGCCGGTCTGCATATAAGCCAGCTTCATGCATTAATTCATCACTGGCTCCGGGAATAGTTTTCAGGTGTATGTAGCCGTTGAACTTATGTTCGATTCTTAATTTTTTTGCAACCAATACCAACCGTTCCATGGTATAATCTGCATTAGAAAAAATGCCGGAGCTGAGAAATAATCCTTCAATATAATTGCGGCGGTAGAAATTAATGGTCAGGTCAACAACTTCCTGCACAGTAAAAGCAGCCCGTTTTACATCATTACTTTTCCGGCTTACGCAATAAGCACAATCAAATATGCAATGATTAGTCAATAAAATTTTTAATAACGAAACGCAGCGGCCATCTTCGGTATAGGCATGACAAATACCCATACCTTTTGAATTGCCTAACCCTTTATTATCATTTTTTCTATCGCTGCCACTGCTGGCGCAACTAACATCGTATTTAGCTGCGTCTGCAAGTATGGAGAGTTTTTCGAGGATGCGGTCGGACATAATTAAAATTTAAATGATAGTTGTAGCATTCTTAACAAAA